>NZ_JBNLYE010000158.1:0-9541 GCF_050172095.1 Bacillus sp. GMs2/2 | reverse complement strand
AGAATCTATCAGATGCTATGCGTTTACTAGCTGGTTTTCTATTATCATTAAAATTATTATTTACCTCTTTCGGCATACACTTTATTACAAACGATCAAATCGACGCTATTGTTAATGTTGTTTCATTTTTATTTATTCTATACTTTGGCTACAAAAATAACTATGTAGGAAAAAAAGGAATGGAGCAAAAGAAAATACTCAAAAAACACAACCTTCACTAAAAAAGGAACCTTTTGTACAGGTTCCTTTTTATCATTGACGCACAACAACTTCATTTGTTTGCAGTGGGCCATATGATATCTCTTTATCTTGAAATGTATATGTAGCCTGAAAGAATGTTTGTTTAAGAGCTTTATCTTTATTAGCTTTTATTTTACAACGTAGTTCCACCTTCTCATTCGGTAACAAATCATCAATTCGCCATCTAACAAGCTGGAATAAAAACTCACTTATCCCCTTATCAACTTTTAAAGAATTAGGAATATAAGCAAAGTAATCTCGAATCATATGACTTACAACAACTCTCGAAATCATTTCTACTCCTTTATTTTCCACTTCAATTCGCATAATAAGTATGTCGTTTACATCGTAGGTCAATTCATACGAAAACTGTTCTGTATACATACTACCAATTTGTAATGTAACGGCTACTTGAGGAAATTCGTTTTCCTTTTTCGATCCGTCAATCCACAATACTGGTTGTAGCGGTATTGAATACTTTCCTGTATCCGAAATTCGTCCCCATATTTTCATAATATATATTCACCTCATTTCAGATGTAACATACACACAATGAATTCCTCAAATTACTAAAGCTTGCTACAAGCAATGTTTAATATTTCTCTTCCTTTTATCCTATTCGACAATATGAAGAAAAAACCATTTTTCATCTATTAACAGAAGGTGTTCTTTATGAAATTTTTTTACAATTTACTTCATTTCCTTTATAGCAATATTCAGTATGGCTCACTCGTTCTCTACTCATACGAAAGAATATTTTGACGGAAGAAAAAGTTTGCCTTATAGTCAAATTTGACTATAATATTCTTTATGGCATATCAGTGCACTTATGGAAAAGAAATTAAAATCAACTATACATTAAAATTTTTTATCCACTGCACTCAAAACTTAATATAGTTTACTTATTTCTAAAGGAGGGTTATATTTGGAAACTCAACCATTAAAAAAAGACGCCAACAAGACAAAATTTGTTGTTGCTGGTTTACTGCTTGGTATATTAATGGCCGCAATGGATAATACAATCGTTGCAACCGCAATGGCAACAATCGTTGGAGACCTAGGAGGATTTGATAAGTTTGTTTGGGTCACATCAGCTTATATGGTAGCAACAATGGCAGGGATGCCTATCTTCGGGAAACTTTCTGATATGTACGGACGGAAACGTTTTTATATTGGTGGCCTCATTCTTTTCTTATTCGGTTCTGCGCTCTGCGGAACAGCTTCAAGTATTGAGCAATTAAGTATTTATAGAGCTATTCAAGGTATCGGTGGTGGTGCCCTTATGCCTATCGCCTTCACAATTATGTACGATATCTTCCCACCAGAAAAACGCGGAAAGATGACAGGACTATTCGGTGCTGTTTTCGGGACATCTAGTGTATTCGGTCCTTTATTAGGTGCTTATATTACAGACTATATAAGTTGGCATTGGGTCTTCTATATTAATATTCCATTAGGACTTATCTCCTTTTTCTTCATTACTAAATACTACAGTGAGTCTCTAGAATTTAGAAAACAAAAAATTGATTGGGCTGGTGCTATTACACTTGTCATAAGTATCGTTTGCTTAATGTTCGCATTAGAACTTGGTGGTAAAGAATATGCCTGGAATTCTACTGTAATTATTGGCTTATTTACAATAGTAGTTATTACGCTTATTATTTTCTTCTTTGTAGAACGAAAAGCAACCGAGCCTATTATTTCGTTCCATCTATTTAAAAAACCTTTATTCGCAGCTAGTCAAGGAGTTGCCTTTTTCTATGGTGCCGCTTTTATTATCTGTACAGTTTATATTCCAATCTTCATTCAAGGCGTTCTTGGAGGTTCCGCCTCTAATGCTGGATTAATTTTAACACCAATGATGGTTGGTTCTGTAATTGGAAGTCAAACAGGAGGACAATTAGCGTCTCGAACAAGCTATCGTAACATTATGATGGTATCTGGTGTCTTCTTCGTTCTTGGTATTTATTTATTAAGTACTTTAACAATGGACACACCTCGTTTACTCGTAACACTATTTATGATTCTCGCTGGGCTTGGTGTCGGTTTCTCATTCTCAGTATTAAGTATGTCTTCTATTCACAAGTTGGAAATGCGAGACCGTGGTTCGGCGACATCAACAAACTCATTCTTCCGATCACTCGGTATGACTCTTGGTGTAACGATTTTCGGTACAATTCAAAATCATATTTTTACAGATAAACTAAACTCTGTATTCCCCCCTGAACTAGCAAAATTAGCTCCAAAAGGCGGAGACACAAGTTTCTTATTATCACCAGGCGCTACCGCAAAAATTCCTGCTGAAATATTAGCGGGTATTAAAGAAGCTCTCGCTACATCTATTGCGAATACATTCTTCTGGGCACTCATCCCGGCTGTACTAAGTATTATTTGTATTTTACTTATGGGAAATGAACGCCTCTTTACTGGCCCTAAAAAGAAAGAAAAACAAAAGCAAGTTAGTTAATATAAAAAAGAAGCGGCATATTCCTTTATGAAAAAGGATATGCCGTTTATAATATGTATAAAGTGAAACTTTAATCAGTGGGGGTTGTTCATCTCCCACTGATTATTAGCCCTCACCAATCTGGTTTTTACGGGCAGTTAATCCCCACCTAACTTCTTTGCTTCCACCGAATTTTTGGGTGGGGTCTTACTGCCCGTTAATGCGGGATAAAGTTTTTGTATACAGGAGTTGAGACAGCATGAGCATGAAATTAGTCATTCTCGGCTTGCTACTCGAAGGAGATAAACATCCATATGAAGTGCAGCATATTATGAAAGAACGACAAATGGATTGTTACATTAAATATGCTAAAGGATCACTTTATTACGCCTTCGAGCAATTAGAAAAGCAAGGTGCAATTCATATTACAAATGTAATTAGAGACACAAATCGACCGGACAAAACGATTTTTCATATAACAGAAGAAGGCAAAAAACTATTCCATACTTTACTATTAAAACAATTTGAAGCCAAAAACCAAATATATAAACCTATTTATTCAGCATTATCTTTCGCTCACTTTAGCAATGATCACGAATTAGTTCCTATTTTAGAAAAAAAGAAAAACGATACTCTTCAATATTTACATACTATGCAAACGATATATGATTGTAATAAAGGAAAGGTTCCACGTGCACAACTATATATTTTGCAAAGTGTAATTGAGCATATTACAGTTGAATTACAATGGTTAAACACCCTCCTTAAAGATGCTATAGCAGGCCGACTTTCAGAAGTTGCTATAGATGAAAATTGAGCTATGAAAGAAGACATCCCTACTTCTTTCATAGCTCAATTTCTCTTTTTATACAGTACTATTATTAATTAATTCAGAATAAAAATTCAGAATAATAAGAAATAAAAACTTTAGAATTTTCTTATTTCAAAACAGTAGACAAAATTCCAAAAATTGTGTTAGAATTTGTTTCAATATCATATCGCTTGTTAAATTCCTTTCAAAAGGAAAATAGGTACACGAAAGTTTCGTTTCGTGTTTAAAAGGGAAGCTTGGTGAAACTCCAACACGGTCCCGCCACTGTAAATGCTGAGATTTCTTTTTAGTACCACTGTGAAAACGGGAAGGTGAAAGAAATTATATGAAGCATAAGTCAGGAGACCTGCCTGTTTTAACAACACTGATAGATTCACGGATGATGATGAGGTGTTAAAACAAAAAGGAAGGCTTATTTTCTATGTCTTTGTACTTTTTGTTATAGGTATTTCCTAGTAAACGGAAATGCTTACTTTCAATTAGGGAGGAATTTAAAATGGCAATTCAAACAAGTAACTTAGGTTATCCACGTATCGGACTACAACGAGAGTGGAAAAAAACATTGGAAGCATTTTGGTCCAATAAAATCGATGAAGAACAATTTTTAACAACAATGAAAGAAATTCGCCTTCAACACGTAAAAGTACAGCAAGAAAAAGGGATTGAACTCATTCCAATTGGCGACTTTACATATTATGATCACGTTTTGGATACTGCCTATATGCTAGGATTTATTCCATCACGTTTTTCTGAGTTTACATCTTACCTTGATGTATATTTCGCAATGGCGCGTGGCTCTAAAGATCACGTAGCTTCCGAAATGACAAAATGGTTTAACACAAACTATCACTATATCGTTCCTGAATATGAAGAGGGATTACAAATCTCTTTAAAAGATAATCGTCCACTTCGCTTATACGAAGAGGCAAAACAAGAATTAGGAGTAGATGGAAAGCCTGTTATTTTAGGACCATATACTTTCTTAAAATTAGCTAAAGGCTATACACAAGAACAATTTTCTACCATTTTAAAACAGTTAGTTGTACCTTACGTACAACTGCTTTCAGAACTACATGCAGCTGGGGCACAAGCCATTCAAGTTGATGAACCGATTTTCGCTTCTTTAACGAAAGAAGAAGTTCAACAAGCAAAAGAAATTTATGAAGCTATTCGTAAAGAAGTTCCAAATGCGACTCTTCTTTTACAAACATATTTTGATAGCGTAGAAGAAAACTATGAAGAAATTATTACATTCCCGGTATCCGGTATTGGATTAGATTTCATTCATGGTAAAGAAGGCAATTTAAATGCTATTTCAAAATATGGGTTCCCAGCTGATAAAACTTTAGCTGTCGGTTGTATAGACGGCCGTAACATTTGGAGAGCTGACCTTGATGAAGTACTTACGTTATTTACAACGTTACAAAAACAAGTCCAAACGAAAGATATCATCGTTCAGCCTTCTTGTAGCTTATTGCATACACCAATCGATAAAACAGAAGAAACTCACTTATCGACTGAGCTGTTTGATGCGTTAGCATTTGCAAATCAAAAATTAGAAGAGTTAGTTCTTATTCATTCCGCTCTCACTCAAGGTACAGAAAGCATTAGTAATGAGCTGGAAACATATCGAAACGTACATCATACAATTCGTTCATCTGCTGCACGTAACCGAGAAGATGTCAAAGCAGCACGAACAGCACTAAAAGAAGAAGATTTTTCACGTCCTCTTCCATTTGAAAAACGATACGAATTACAACAAGTTGCCCTGGAGTTACCGCTATTACCAACAACGACTATTGGTAGCTTCCCGCAAACAACTGAAGTTCGTCAAACGCGAAAAGAATGGCGTAACGGTGTTATTTCAAATGAACAATATGAACAATTTATTGAAAAAGAGACAGAAAAATGGATTCGTTACCAAGAAGAAATTGGGCTTGATGTACTTGTACATGGTGAATTTGAAAGAACTGACATGGTTGAATATTTTGGTGAGCGCCTTGCTGGTTTCTCATTCACTAAAAACGGTTGGGTACAATCTTACGGTTCCCGCTGCGTAAAACCACCTGTTATTTATGGTGATGTAGCCTTTATTAACGGCATGACTATTAAGGAAACAGTTTATGCACAAAGCTTAACGGAAAAAGTTGTAAAAGGAATGTTAACCGGACCTGTTACAATTTTAAATTGGTCCTTCGTTCGAAATGATATTCCAAGAAAAGAAGTTTCGTATCAAATTGCACTAGCTCTTCGTCACGAAATTGAACTACTTGAATCTTCCGGAATTAGAGTAATCCAAGTCGATGAGCCCGCACTTCGTGAAGGAATGCCACTAAAAGAAAAAGATTGGGATGCTTATATTACATGGGCAGTACAATCCTTCCTTTTAGCAACTTCTTCTGTAGCAAATGAAACACAAATTCATACTCATATGTGTTACAGTAACTTCGAAGATATTGTTGACGCGATTCGCGCATTAGATGCAGATGTAATTTCTATCGAAACATCAAGAAGTCACGGAGAATTTATTGATACATTAAAACATACAACATATGAAAAAGGCATTGGCCTAGGTGTATATGATATTCATAGCCCACGTGTACCGAGTAAAGATGAAATGTATAAAATCGTAGAACAATCTTTAGAAGTATGTGATCCTAAATATTTCTGGATTAATCCCGATTGTGGTTTAAAAACGAGAAGAACAGAAGAAGTTATTCCAGCTTTAGAACATATGGTGCAAGCAGCGAAAGATGCTCGTTCCCTTTTAAAAACAAACGCATAACAAAAATGGGTTATCCTTTTCTCAGGATAACCCATTTTTTATTCTTTACTTTCAAAAAAGAATTCATATTGTATTTTATATAATTCATCATCCGTTGGCTCTTCAAGAGGAATTGCTTGTAATACAACTGTATACTCACCATTTGGAATAGGTATTTGAAATTTATTAGAAAGAATACTCGTTATAACGATACTTTCATTTTCAACTGTAAAAGGAACCGTAATCGTTCTAACTACTTCTTCTTTTTCAATATGTTTCCCTGGGGTCACTTTCACTTCACAAGTATAATCAGAAAGTGCTTCAAAAATAACAGTTCCATCTGCCTTAGCATAACCTCTTTCAAAATCTTCATCAGTCCAATCTACATAAGGCTGCTCACCGTCATAGTTCATCAACATTAATTGCGAATAAGAAATCGTTAACTCCATAGTTCCCCTTCTCCTTCATTATGAAATATACAACTACTACTTCACTTCAAATTTTACTCGCGTACCATCTGGGTATTTATCTAACTTATTCCCTACCCAAGAGCCTGCTCCACGGTTATCCGCCGGACTTATATATTCAATATGTGCTCCTTTTCCGCCTTCCTTGCACATCGCCATTGGCCATTCATCACGATCATACCCTTTTTTTGATGGATATGGCGCTAACGACAATTTCCTTCTATCTGCAGCACCACCACGATCGATTGTACAAACTTCTGAATGCCCTTCTTTTATAGCATCCGTAATATGTTTTCCTGTCTCTGGATAACGTTCTTTCGGAAATTCTAACACTTGATCATACGTATTCGTTTTCTTTACACTTGTTTCCTCTGGCACAAGTACTTCATAAACTGCTACTAAAATAGACAGAATTGCGATAATTGAAATGATAATACCTTTTAATTGCTTCATGTATACCTCCATGTTTCTACCAGTTTCTTTTCCTCCGTTATTATAACAAACTTCTCCTGTATATGTTTTCAGACATTATTTTAGTTATTCCTTGCCATTCCGCCAAAAATTTTCATTTTTTCACTAATGCTGTAGAAAACTAATAGCCTTCCGACATTCTTTTTCAAAGGAAGTCCTCATAAAAGATTGAAATGATATATACGATACTTTTTGGGGAGGAAATATGATGGAAGCTACCTATAAAACGAAAGATGTCACGAATAAAACAGGCATCCCAAAACATATAGTTCGCAAATATAGTCAACTGTTAGAGGAACATGGTTATATGATTTCCAAAACAGCTGATGCTCGTATTTATAAACTTGATGATTTAAAATTATTGAAATCTATACACGAAAGAGCTGCTACATTACAAGAAGATATTTCAGAAACGATACCGATTATTTTAAAAGAAAAAGAGGCCCCACCTGTACCAGTTATACAAGATAAGCAAGAGATACAAACGAAAGAAAAAGAAGATGGGCGTAACTTTGAGGAGTTCATGTTAAAACTTGAAATGCTAGCTCAATTAAATGAAGCAATTATTCATCAAAATTCTACTCTAATTACACAAAATCGTTTAAAGGATGAGAAACTAGACGAATTGATGCAACAAGTTTATGTAAAAGAAGGCTCTCAAGAAAAAATGCTTCAAGAGTTAGTCGATCACGCCGCTCAAACAGATGCACTGCAAAAAGAAAAGATGGACTTATTAATGAATCATATGTATAAACGAGAATCCAAACAGGAAGAAAAAATGAATAAACTTGTTAGTCAAATTTATAACAAAGACAGTAACCGTGATGCACAGCTTATGCAAGTTATTCGAGAAATTCAAGAAACAAAAAGAATGGTTGCTGCCTCAAAAGAGCAAAGCTTCTTTCAATCATTTAAAAGTTTATTTAGCCGAGCAAAACAAGAAAAAACAAATGAATAAACAATATAAAATAAAAAGTTACCTTTCATCGGTAACTTTTATTCCTTATTTTGTACAGCTGGTAATATAATAATTGCTTCAGTGCCTTTTCCACTTTCACTCTTATATTCCAATGTACCATTATGCGCTTGTAAAATACTAAATGTTACCATAAGTCCTAATCCTGTCCCTTTTTCTTTTAAAGAATAATATGGTTGCCCAAGCCTTGCTAACTGTTCTTTCGTCATACCAACACCACTATCTTTAACTCTTATTATGATTGTTTCATCTTTTTGAATAGCTGTTACTTTTAAATATCCTTTATTTCCTTGAATTGCTTCAATACCATTTTTAACAACATTCATAATAGCTTGCTTCAATTTTGTCTTATCACCAATCGTATAAAGACTTTCTGAAATTTCAACTTGTAAATATACACCTTGCATCGCTGCAAATGACGACATAAGAGTGGTCATTTCTATTAATTGGGCTGATAAACAAATGTGTTCTTTTTTCTCAATTTGCGGCCTTGCTAAATTTAAGTAATCTGAAATAATTTGTTCCGCCCGATCCAATTCAGCTAATACGAGACGCATATAATCCTTATTCTTCACATCTTCCGTACTTTCTAGCAATTGGATAAATCCACGAACAACAGTTAGTGGATTTCGAACTTCATGTGCCACACTTGCTGCTAACTCACTTACAATATTAAGCTTTTCTGATTTTTGCATCTCTGTACGTAGCAATGCATTTTCATTTAAATATTCAGTTAAATACACCTGGAATACCATTGTCATGACCATGATAAGCGAGGCAAATATAAATCCGCTATATATTTGCGAAATATACGGTGTAAATCCTGTTTCCAAAAGAACATTAATCATGCCTAATACTAAAGAAACAAGCACATAAAATGATGAAATCATAAATGCTAAAATTAATTTCTTATCCCTTGAAAAAAGAGACCATTTCTTTGATAAAAATAGCGGAACTATCAATAAAAATATTACTTCTAAAACTGGAAGAAAGCTCATTCCCTTTAGTAACCATTCATATGCAACAAAAATAACCGCTGGGATTAAACCAACAATCCCACCATATAAAAAACCACTGACAATTGGAATGGGGTGAAAGTTATACCCACACACATTGCCAAAACAAATAGAGTATGTCATGGAGAGAACGAGCGTAACGCTAGATAAAAACATAATAAAGTAACGATTTGGCTTCGGAGGCATTTCTTGATAGCGATTTAAACGAATCGCTTCATATAAAAATAGTGGCAAAATTATGATGGCAATTTGAATCAATAAATCACGGATAAGCTCCATAACCTCTCATCCCCTATATGTATTTTGATATGATTATATCATTTTATAGG
>NZ_JBNLYE010000157.1:0-9675 GCF_050172095.1 Bacillus sp. GMs2/2 | reverse complement strand
AGTTTTACGATACATACTAACCAATGTAGTGTATCCCTTTGTGAAGGCTTATTTTTGCCTTAAAGTTATGTGGAAATAAAAATCTAGATAGGGTTGGTTTTGGTCAGAATGAAGACAATATGTACTTTGAAAATAGTCATTTATTTTGTCTAAAGAGAGTTGTGCGATTAGTGGACCGAAGTTGAAAGGTGATAGTTTCTTACATTGTTAGAGAAATATAAGGATTACAGAATATTCGACTAACACGTTACTACGGTCATTTTTGAGCCTGTTTAAACAATAGCAAAGAAGGTGTTTTACTCCTTAGTTACAATATCTTTTTAGTAAAGATAAGCTTAAGTAACCTCCGCTAAAGATTATATACTTAAATGATAAAGAGTTCAACACTAGTTCACATATTTTCCCAAAAATAAAAAACGGCTGTTTTATGTGGAATAAATCTACAAAACAGCCGTTTTTGGTATTAGATTTCTGTTAAGATTATTGGTTCACCGCGTGTTACGACAACGGTATGTTCACATTGTGCAACAAGACTTTTATCTGGTGTAACGAATGTCCAACCATCGTCACCACGTTCAATAATATGATCAGCTTTCATAGAGATGAACGGTTCTACAGCGATAACAAGACCGTCTTTTAGAAGCGCATTATCCATTGGGTCATAGTAACTTAAAATGTGATTTGGTGCTTCATGTAAGCTAAGACCAATGCCGTGACCAGTTAAGTTTTGGATAACATTGTATCCACTTTTATGTGCGAAGTTTGAAACAGCACGACCAATTTGATTTTGTTTTGAGCCAGCTCTAACCTTTTTCATTGCTGCCCAAAATGCATCAACCGCTGCTTGGCAAAGTTTTTCTTTTGCCTCGTCTTCTCCAAGAACAAATGAAATGCCTGTATCTGCATAATAGCCATCAAGTGCAGCAGATACATCGACGTTTACTAAGTCGCCTTCTTTTAATGCACGATCTCCTGGAATACCATGAGCAACTTCTTCATTTACACTAATGCAAGTTACACCTGGAAAATCATATTCTTTTTCAGGTGCAGAAATAGCACCATGCTCATCTAATACTTTTTTACCGATCAAATCAAGCTCTTTCGTTGTCATACCTGGCTTCGCTTGTTTTTTCATTTCTTCACGTGCAAGCGCAACGATGCGGCCGATTTTTCGTAAGCCTTCTAAATCTTGTTCATTACGAATAATCATGAAAACCACTGTCCTTCCTCGAATATATATCTTATCCGATTGTATCATGTTTATTTTCGTCCTGCTACTCGCTTGCGGTATGCAGGTTGATTCCTCTCATAAAGAATACATGACAATTGTCATATCGATGTTATGACGCACTATACTGTTTCCTAAGTTTTCCAAGTAATACAATGTAAATATAAGAAACAGCGGGGGTGGAGAGATGGAAAAGATTATTGAAGTAAATGGTGTTTCTAAAACATTTAAACATAAAAACGCAGTAAATAATGTTTCATTTCATGTAAATAAAGGGGAAATAGTAGCGTTGCTTGGTCCAAATGGTGCGGGGAAAACAACGACGATGTCGATGATGCTTGGATTAAAGGAACCAACGGAAGGTAAGGTCTCTATATTTGGAAAGAGTCCAAAGCATAAAGATGTTCGTAATAGCCTCGGTGCGATGCTGCAAGAAGTAAGTGTCATTGATAGTATTACGGTGGAAGAGGCAATTGAGTTATTCCGTAGTTATTATACGAATCCTATAGAGAAAGAAACGTTACTGCAGTTATCAAATTTAGAATCAGAGCGAAAGCAAAGATGTGAGAAATTATCAGGTGGGCAAAAAAGAAGGTTAAACTTTGCGCTTGCACTTGCGGGAAATCCGGATTTGTTATTTTTAGATGAGCCGACAGTCGGAATGGATATTACGTCTCGAAGAACGTTTTGGGAAACGATTCGAAAGTTAGCAAGTGAAGGGAAAACGATTATTTTAACGACGCATTATTTAGAAGAAGCAGATGCTTTAGCAAATCGTATCTTATTATTTGCGAACGGAAAGATTATCTCAGATGGTACACCAGACGAAATGAAAGCAACGATTTCGAGAAAAACAATCACATTTTACTCAAAGGAAAGCATTCCTACAAAATTACTAAAGGAATTACCAAATGTAATAGAAGTAAAGTCAAACGAAGGCCGCTTCATTTTAACAACGGAGGATACGGATGCAACTTTAAAAGCCATTTATCAAAGGAGTTTACCTGTAACAGATGTTTCAGTTGAACGTGGAAGTCTTGATGAGGCATTTGAACAATTCGTTGCAAATCAGAAGGAGGAAATCGCATGAGAGCGTTATGGATGCAGTGCAAAATAGAAATTTTACGCACATTCCGCAATAAATTATTTATCTTTTTCTCACTATTAATGCCTGTTATGTTTTACTACATTTTCACAAATGTTGTTCAAGTACCACAAAACGGAGATGCGTGGAAAGCACATTATTTAATTTCGATGGCAACTTTCAGTATTGTAGGGACTGCACTCTTTAGTTTTGGTGTGAGACTTTCTCAGGAAAGAGGGCAAGGATGGACACATCTTCTAAAAATTACACCACTTCCAGAGGGAGCATATTTAACAGCAAAAATTATCGCTCAAACAGTAGTAAATGCTTTTTCAATATTAGTTATTTTTATTGCAGGGATACTAATTAATCATGTTGAGTTAACGGTAGGGCAATGGATAGGTGCGGGGTTATGGTTATTGTTAGGGGTAACACCATTTTTAGCGTTAGGAACAGTAATAGGTTCCATTAAGAAGGCGGACGCAGCTGCTGGCTTAGCAAATATTTTAAATATGAGTTTAGCTATAGTTGGCGGGTTGTGGATGCCGATTGAAGTATTCCCAAAAATATTAAGAACGATTGGTGAATGGACACCGACATACCATTTCGGAAGTGGTGCGTGGGATATTGTAGCTGGAAAATCAATTGGATGGGAAAATATCGCGGTATTAGGAGGTTATTTCCTTATATTTGTTGTAGTATCAATATATATAAGAAAAAGACAGGAAGCGGTATAAATGATAGAGAAGAAGAGGATTGAGATTTTTCCGAAACATATGGGATTTTTTCCGTACATGTGGTTTGTTTATCTATTATTTCCAATTTATCACTTAGCACAAGCATCAGGATGGAAGCTTGTGCTAGGAGGCAGTATGTTGATACTTTTTATTATCACATACCGTCAGCTATATTTTGTTCAGAAGACGTTTATTTTATGGGCATGCATTCAAATGATACTCATCTTTTTATTTGCTTTATTTTATAATCCTTTTATGATATTTTTTGGCTTTTTCACAGCAAGTGCGATGGGATTTGCGCCAAATAAGAAAGTATTTCGAGTGCTGTTATGCTCGTTAGTTATAATGCTTGGAGCATTTTTATTTGCAAATATGAATCAACTAACAACTACAAGTTTAGTAAATATCGTTCCGATGTTTATCTTAATGCTTCTTACGCCATTTGGTATGCGTAATTTTAATCAGAAAAAGATGTTAAGAAATCAATTAGATGAGGCGAACGAGCAAATTAAAGATTTAGTAAAACGTGAAGAACGGCAGCGAATTGCAAGAGATCTTCATGACACATTAGGGCATACGTTATCTCTTATTACTTTAAAAAGCCAGCTTGTAGAGAAGTTAATTGTGAAAAATCCAGAGCGTGCAAGTGCGGAAGCGAAGGAAATTACACAAACTTCTCGTACCGCCTTAAAACAGCTGAGAGAATTAATTTCTGATATGCGTATGATTACGGTAGAAGAAGAGCTAGAGCAAATAAAAGCGATCTTACAAGCAGCTAATATTGAATTAGAAGTGAGGCAAGAAGCAAGATCGAGCTCGTTATCACCAATTGAACAAAATATTGTCGGGATGTGTTTACGTGAGGCCGTTACAAATGTTGTAAAACATAGTAAGGCAACGCGGTGCGCAGTTTCTGTATTAGAATCACAAGGTGAACTGATTTTGAAAGTAGAAGATAACGGAATCGGTTTAACAGATCAAAATCATGATGGAAATGGTATTCGCGGCATGAAAGAACGAATTGCTCTTATTGATGGATTTGTTGAACTAGGTACAATCAATCCAGGGACGTTATTAACGGTAAAAGTTCCAGTTGTTATTAGAACAGGAAAAGATGAGGTGAGGGCATGATTCGAATTATTATTGCAGAAGACCAGCGGATGCTTCGTGGTGCATTAGGGGCCCTGCTTGATCTAGAAGATGATATCGAAGTAATTGGGCAAGCTGCGAACGGGGAAGAGGCGTTAAAATTAATTGAATCGTTAAAGCCAGATGTAAGTATTATGGATATTGAAATGCCGATTCAAAGTGGATTGGATGTCGCTGAGACTTTAAAGAAAGAAAAATCATCATGCAAAGTAATGATTTTAACAACATTTGCACGGCCGGGATATTTTGAAAGAGCAATGAAAGCTGGTGTGCACGGCTATTTATTAAAGGATAGCCCAAGTGAAGATTTAGCGGCAGCAATTCGTAATGTAATGAAGGGGAAACGAGAGGTCTCCCAAGATTTAATGTTTGGCTTATGGCAGGAGCAAAATCCGTTGTCAGATCGCGAAAAGGAAGTACTGTTGCTTGCGAAAGAAGGAAAGACGGCAAACGAAATTGCGAAGGCACTTTATCTTTCGCCGGGTACAGTACGTAATTATATTTCTGAAGTATTAGCGAAGCTTGATGCGAAAAATAGAATTGAAGCAATTACAATTGCGGAAGAAAAGGGTTGGATATAAAAAGAAGGTTACCTATGAGAGGTAACCTTCTTTTTATAATTATTGTACTTCTATTACTTGATTTACTTTTTGTAACGGTTTGTAACCGTGTGCTTCAAATGTTTTTGCAAATTCATTTGATACGGCAGTGCCATATAGATCTTTTGCAGCTTGTACGATGTGAGATTGAAGTGATTCAAAGTCTTCAGCGGAAGTTGCATAATTTTGCAATGCACGCATAACAACTTTACTTACTTTTTCATTTCCTTGTTTTTGAACAGCAACACCGTTATATGTTTTACCTTCAGCTAATTGATATAATACGTGACTGATAATACCAGAATTCACGTGTGATTCTTGATTATTACCATCGTTATAGAAATCTTGTAAATTTGTATATAGTTTATGACCGCCGTCACCAATTTCCCTTGGGATATCACGAATTGTTAGGTCACCTAATGTATCGCCCATAATCCAGTTTCCTTTATCTTTCTTTACGTAATATTCGATTTGTGTACCCCAGAAATCCGCTAATCCCTCGTTTAGTGCAGATGTTTCAGCGCTTGGATATCTCACGACTTTATTTTTCGTCGTGCCACTGAATACAGCATGTCCAAATTCATGAGCTGTTACATCAAGAGCGGATGTTAGTTTTCCGTCTAAACCATCACCAAATACCATTTGGTTCCAAGCGGGATGCCAAAATGCATTTACATAGTCTTCTTTTACACCATCACTAACTTCAGTAGAATCAAAACCGTGTACACTAGCAACAACTTTTGAATCTTTATTGTCGTAACTTTTTAGATTATGTTCTTTCTTAAAGTAATCGTAAATATCACTCATGTTCTTCATAGCGCCCGCGGCTTCTTTATCTGCAAAATTAGGATTGCTACTTGAAATTAGTGTCCCTGGATAACCAGCTTGACTATATCCTCCGAGAGAATCGGCGTAGTTTGCATTATAAATATAAATACCATTTCCGCGTGATAAATCTGCTAAATAAAACTTCCCATCAGTTCCTTTGGCAATATTGAAAGAGATGTTTTCTTGAAGTGCATTTTTCCCAGTTCCTTGCTCACTTGCAGGGGATAATCTAGGTGATGTTACTTGATTTATAGTCTTATTCTCTTTGTTTTTAATGAATTTTTCTTGGAAAAGTACTTCGCCAGTTTTTAAATCAACGATAGCATTGCCGTTTATAATTTGTTCATTGTTTTCATAAGTAAATGTAATAACAGTTGCGAATGTATAATAGCCATCTTTTTTCTTATAAACAACGGTTTCGCTAGAGAATTCTGTCTCAACTGCATCACTTGGAATTTGAACTATATCGCGTAATTTAGATTTTACTTCATTTTTCGACAAAAAATTTGTTATAGTAAGATTAGGTTGTTGATTTAAATTTTGAACAACTTTACCACTAACAGTTGTGATCACTCCATTTTTATCTACTTTTACAATGAGATCTTGGCCATATACTTTATAGTTTTTATATGTTTGTGCAAGGCGAACTTCGGTTTGATTTTCTTTGGTTTCTTTATTTGTAGGTTGGAAATCTACATTTTTTTCAGTAGTGACTTGTTCTTGTTGAGCTTTAGCCCCGTTTACCTCACCTTTTAAATACTTTTTCGCAATATTTTCTTTCGTATCATTTTGAGGTTCTGTTAATTTTCCAATTGTTAAACCAGGCTGAGCAATTTCAACTTTGACTTCATTTTTATCTAATTCTTGGGCATGAATAGCTTTTGTTGATAAAGGACAAAGGAGACCGAACGTAACGAAAGCACTAGCAAATTTTCTATAATTCATCTATAACACTCCTAATCTATTATTGTATGTGAGATGAATTGTATGAAAAATTTGCCGAATTATATATATATTATGCATTATTTCATATCAAAAATTGTCGAATTCACATTATTGTAGTGGTATGACAACTTAAAAAACTAGATTGTTATAATGGGATGGTGAGTAAGTATGCACGCAGAAAAATTAGGAAGTGAAATTAAGAAAATTAGGGTGATGAGAGGATTAACACAAAAACAGTTATCCGAGAACATATGTCATCAATCGGAAGTAAGTCGAATTGAATCGGGCGCGGTATACCCAAGTATGGATATATTGCAAGGTATTGCAGCAAAATTACAAGTTCCCATCATTCATTTTTATGAGGTACTCATTTATTCTGATATTGAGAGGAATAAGCAGTTAAAAGATCAAATTATTCTACTTTGTAAGCAAAAAAAATATAAAGAAATTTATAATAGAGTATGCAATGAATTGAAAAAGGAAGAATATCATCCCGAGCTTCAGCAATTTCTTCAATGGCAATATTATGTAGCTGCTTACGTATTGAAAAAAATCGATTACGAATATTGCATTTTAGAATTAAAGAAATTGCTCAATCAACAACTGGTAGGAATAGATGTATATCAGAACCTTTATATTGAAAACGCAATTGCAAACATTTATGCTGAAAACGGCTATTTGAAGCAGGGTATTGATTTGTTTGAAAATATATTAAAACAATTAGAGGCATTGCATGATAATAAAGAGTTTGATGTGAAGGTGAGACATAATCATGCAAAAGCATTATACATAGACAATCAATACGAAGAAGCGCTTTGTCACGCAAATAAAGCCATTGACCTATCGTGTCAAATTAACAGTATGACATTGATTGGACAGTTATACTTTCGAAAAGGTGAATGCTTAGCAAAACTTGGGTGTGATAGAGCAGAAATTGAAGATGCTTACGAAAAAGCATGCTTCTTTTTTGATATATTAGGAAACCATGAATTAAAAGAATCACTTATAAAAAAAATGAAGAAATAAAAAAGACATAAAGAACAAATATGCATAATTGCATAAAGTCTGGATAATTTTTCATGATATATTTAAAGAAAAAATGCGGGTGATGGAATATGAAAAAACTACTTATTGGTAGTTTACTAACGTTAGCGATGGCATGGGGTATTTCATTAGGAGATACAGCATTAGAGAAAAACCAAATAATTTCTCATAATAATCAAGAGATACAATTAGCTAATGAAGTACCTTTTGAGTTCTAAAAAACAACCGTCTTACTTAGACGGTTGTTTTTTTATGGAGTAACATCCAAACGTCTTTACTAGAAACAGGTTTGCTAATAAAGAATCCTTGAATGTGATCACAATTTTGTTTATGTAAAAATTTCCATTCTTCTTCTGTTTCTACACCTTCTGCAATCACTTCTAAATTTAGTTCTTTTGATAGTGTAATAATGGAAGAGACAATTGCTTCTTCTAAAGGGCTAGTTGTAATTCCACAAATAAACTCTCGAGCGATTTTTAATGTGTTGATTGGATATTTTGTTAAATAAGCTAAAGAACTATAACCAGTCCCAAAGTCGTCGATTGAAATTTGAATACCGAGATTTTGAAGTTGTTCTAGTTTTGCAACTACAGATAGATTTTGATTAATTGCGATGCTTTCCGTAATTTCAATATCTAGTGCTTCTGGTTTCAGTTCTGTTTCTTCCAACACCTTTGAAATAGTTGGGATTAAATCTGCATGGTTAAATTGAACAACAGATAAATTTACACCAACTTTTAAGTGAGAAAAACCTTGATTATGCCATCTTTTTGCCTCTAAGCAGGCAGTACGTAAAATCCAATTGCCAAGTTCAATAATAAAACCAGTTTCCTCTGCTAGAGGGATAAATTGGGCAGGAGATACGATACCGAGTTTTGGATGCTTCCAACGTATTAATGCTTCAAAACCGATAATTTGTTTTGTTTTTGTGCTTACTTGTGGCTGGTATTCAAGGAAAAATTCATTTTGTTGTAATGCTTTTGAAAGTTCACCTTCTAAGAATTGAATTTCATTTTGAGCGATACTCATTTCTTTTGAGAAGAAAACAAATCTGTTTTTTCCATTTGCTTTCGCACGGTACATAGCCATATCAGCATTTTTCATTAACTCATTTACATTAGTTCCATAATCAGGGTACATCGCAATTCCGATACTTGGTGTAATAGAGAGTTCTTCGCCTTGAATGAAGAATGGTTTGTTTAAAATAGTTAAAATCTGTTCAGCTATAAAAATTGCACTTTTTTCTGAGTACATTTCTGGTAATAGAATTGTAAACTCATCTCCACCTTGGCGAGCGACGATATCTTTTGAACGCAAGCAACCGCGTAATCTTTTTGCTACTTCAATTAATAATAAATCTCCGACGTCATGACCAAGTCTATCGTTAATTTTTTTAAATCGATCTAAATCAAGGAATATGACGGCAACATCATTTGCGTTAGTTTGGGCTGTATTTAAAATGGCTTTTAAATCTTTTTCGAACTTTCGGCGATTTGGTAATCCAGTAAGTGCATCGTGAAAGGCTAAATGCTCTACTTGTTTTTGTTTTTCATATAAAGTTGTAATATCACGCGCTATCCCAAACATTCCGACCACTTCTTTGTTTATAAAAGTAGGGATAAGTGTAATATGAAGATAATAATAATAGCCTTCTTGTTCTTTTGTACGAACTTCTAACGTTTGTGGCCTACCTTCCTTTGTTATTTGTAAAGCCTTCTTCAGTAGTTCGTGGTCTTTTGAATCAATGAAGTGTAGCAGAGAATAGCTTGCCACTTCGCAATAATAGGCAGTAAATAAGCTTTCGCATGCCTTATTAGATTGTTGAAAAATGCCATTCATATTTAAAGAGAAAACGGCATCGGGATGATCTTCGAATAAAGACTTATAGCGTTGTTCACTTTTTGATAATGCAAATGCACCTTCTTCAACTTCGTCCTCTAGTTGTGTAGTCAACTGTTCATATGTAAGGATTAGTGCTTGATTATCTTTCCACATGTAAAGTTGCCGCAAGAATAACAAAATAAGTGATAATACGAGACCAATTAACATAAATTTATCATC
>NZ_JBNLYE010000156.1:0-9724 GCF_050172095.1 Bacillus sp. GMs2/2 | reverse complement strand
AAGAAAAATGTCAAAGGCGCTTATTAGCATTACAGCAAATTTTGAAAGAAGAAAAAATCGCGGTTATGCTTGTTATGGAAGGATGGGATGCGGCTGGTAAAGGTGGGGCAATTAAGCGGGTGACGGAACACCTTGACCCGCGTGGGTTCCAAGTAAATCCAATTGGAGCGCCTGCACCTCATGAAAAACGTTACCATTATTTGCAACGTTTCTGGCGCAAAATTCCACAGTACGGGCAAATCACCATTTTTGATCGCTCATGGTACGGTCGTGTGTTAGTTGAGCGTGTTGAAGGATTTGCTACAAAGGAAGAGTGGATGAGAGCATATGATGAGATTAATGATTTTGAAAAACTACTAACAGATGACCATTACATAATAGGGAAGTTCTTCTACCATATAAGTAAAGAGGAACAGTTAAAGAGATTTAAAGATAGAGAGAAAAATCCTTTGAAAAGATGGAAAATTACAGACGAAGATTGGCGTAATCGTGAAAAATGGGATGAGTATGTTGAAGTAATGGAAGACATGTTTGAAAAAACAAGTAAGCCAAATGCGAAGTGGCATATTATTGAAAGTAACGATAAATTGTATGCTCGTGTGAAAACGTTAAAAATCATTATTTCATTCATTGAGGATTATTTCTTAGAACATGGTATAGAATTTCCTTCTTATTATTATGAAATGAAAGAGGATATTGAAGGTTTGCAAGATGTAGGTGTGAAAGAGTAAATAAGAAAATGGCCCTGTGAATTGGTGAAACCAAATTATGGGGTTTTTTTATTTAGAAACATTTTACAATTAACAGAATAAGGTATATAATCAATAATCATATTAATATTGTTAATATGATTATTGATTATATACTATGTGGGGGTTTTACTTTGAAGGGAAGAGATGTTGTTTTAGGTTTATTAATGGAAAAGGAATTGTCTGGTTACGATATTAAAATTGTGTTTGAAGACGTATTTACTCATTTTTTTGATGGAAGTTTTGGAATGATTTATCCAACGTTACGGCAATTGGAGAATGAAGGGAAAATAAAAAAAGAGGTTGTCATGCAAGAGGGAAAACCGAATAAGAAAATGTACTTTATTACAGATGAGGGGCGTGAAGAATTTTATCAATACATGCAGACACCTGTAGAGAAGGATGTTTTACGTTCGGATTTTTTAATGAGAATGTATTTTGGTAACTATAGTGATGATGTAACAATAAAAAAATGGATTAAAGATGAAATTGAAAGAAAAGAAGCGTACATTGCAGATCTTCGATTGAAATATGAAAAGTGGAGAGTAGGTATTACTTTCGTCGAAGAAATTTCACTAGATGTAGGTATTGCATCGTATAGTGCACAAGTGGAGACTTTGAAGAAAAAATTAGAAGAGTTAGAGGCGAAAGAAAACAATAAAACAGAAGAATGAAAAACGCGTTCACAATAAATAAAGGGGTATATAAAGATGGAGCAATCAAAGGGTATTAAGATTGTCTTTTTAATGTGTCTAGGTATCTTTCTTTGTATGATTGATACGACAATTATGAATATAGCTTTACCGGCAATACAATCGAGTGTAAATACTTCGTTAGAAAAGATGTCTTGGGTATTAAATGTTTATACAATGACGATTGCAGTACTTGCCATTCCGTTAGGGCGGATAGCTGATATCTTTGGAAAAGCAAAGATGTATATTCTTGGTCTGGTGATTTTTGGTGGTGGATCGGTACTTTGCGCTTTTGCTAATACAGGTGATTTTCTTATTTTTTCTCGTTTTATACAAAGTATTGGGGCAGCGATTTTATTTCCAACAAGTATGGTAATTGGTGTATCAGCTATGCCATTAGCTAAGAGGCATGTTGCGCTTGCAATTTTAGGAGTAACACAAGGATTGTCAGCTGCTATGGGACCAGTAATAGGTGGAATTATTACGCAACATTTAGGATGGAGATGGGTGTTCTTCGTTAATGTTCCGGTTTGTATAATAGGAATCGTGTTATGTTGCATCATGCTACAAATAAAAAATGAAGAACGTATTATCTCAAAAATAGATTGGATAGGACTACTATTAAGTAGCACAGCAATTTTTTCATTTACTCTCATATTAGTAAAAGGTAATACATGGGGATGGCAAAGTAATATTGCTTTGTCTTGTTATGCAATTAGCACTATTTCTCTTATTCTATTTGTTTTAGTAGAACGAAAGATTCATAATCCAATGGTGAATTTAAAGTTATTTCAAGATCGAATGTTTGTCGGAGCGTCTATCGTTGTTATATTAAGTAATTTATTTTTAATTGGAGTTACTGTATTGCTTCCAACTTTCTTGACGAAACTACAAGGTCGAACGGAAATTGAAGCGGCTTTTTTAGTGACACCTATTTCAGCAATGATATTTTTTGTCTCACCAGTTGCAGCAACTTTAATTAAAAAACTCGGAAAAGTAACTATTATTTTGTCAGGATTTCTTATTATGGGGCTTTCCTACTATTGGTTGCAAATGATTGATGTTCATTCAACAAATATAGAAATTATTATTCCATGTATGATATTAGGTGTTGGATATGGTTTAGTAGTGGGGCCAATTACAGTTTTAAGTGCGTCTTCGTTTGAAGGAGAATTGTTAACTGCTTCTCAAAGTGTTGTATCAATGTTACGACAAGTCGGAATTGTATTGGCAGTCGCAATATTTGTCTCTAACTTAACTTACAATTTAACTGTAAATAAAGAAAAAGTATATCGTTATGCAGAAGAAAAGGTGCGTACTATTCATGTGAATAGTACTGAGCAAACTGAAATTTTACAAATGACTAAAGAGAAAATAGAGAATCAAAGTTTAGAGTCGAATATAAATAAGAAACAAAATGCAATGACAATGGGATTAAGTAAAGAGAAAAAGGAAGAATTGATTCGCGACAAGACGGATGAAATATTAAGAAAAGTTCCAGTAGAATATAGAGATGTAAAAAGAGAAGAAGTTATGAGGAAAGTGACAAAAGAAGTTGAAAAACAAGAGGAAAGTATAAAGAAAGAGGTACTCACATTTTCAAATGATGTGAATCATTATGCCAAGAATCAGATGGCTATGAGTTTTACAGATTTATATAAAGCAAGTGTGCCAATTATTTTAATTTGTGCTTTCGCAAGTTTGTTGTTTTGGGAAGGGAAAGCTTTGAGTAAAAAGAGAAAGGGAAGGATAGTAGAAGAAGCGTAAAGGAAAACAGGCTATAGCAGCCTGTTTTTTTCATTGTTTTCTCCTTGCATATTGTGAATATTAGTATTTTTAATATAGCATGGGATAAGTCGAGTATGATTAGAAAGTTTTTTAGAATGAAAGGAAGGAATGGAAAATGCCATTGAATATGTAACGTTATACATAGTACATTAACAAGAGGGATTAATTTTAAAAGGAGGATGGGGAATTGCTAGATAAGGCAGGGGCTTTAATAGATAATCATGTGTACACAGAAGAAGAGCAACAAAAACTATACAAACGAACGTTAATAATCGTCAGCATTTCACAAATGTTTGGCGGTGCAGGACTAGCTGCTGGTATTACAGTGGGAGCACTTCTTGCGCAGCAAATGCTTGGAACAGATGCATTTGCAGGATTACCAACTGCTATGTTTACATTAGGATCAGCATTAGCAGCTTTCATAGTAGGGAAGCTTTCGCAACGATATGGACGCCGGATAGGTCTTGCAACAGGGTTTATAGTAGGTGGATTTGGAGCAATTGGTGTTGTAATGGCAGCTTTAACGAATAGCATTATTCTTTTACTTATTTCTTTACTCATATATGGTGCCGGTACAGCCACGAATCTACAAGCTCGTTATGCAGGTACAGATTTAGCAGATAAGAAGCAGAGAGCAACGGCTGTTAGTATTACGATGGTAATGACGACTTTCGGTGCAGTTGCAGGACCAAATTTAGTAGGAGTAATGGGTAGTTTTGCGCATTCAATTGGAGTTCCTAAACTTGCAGGTCCGTTCATACTATCGGCAGCAGCATTTATACTGGCGGGTCTAGTTCTTTTTGTTATGCTTCGTCCAGATCCGTTAATTATTGCTAACATAATAGAAAGATATAAACAGGAACATACATATAAAGGGCAACCAATAACAGAAGAAGTGAAAGAAAATAAACGAGGTATTACAGTTGGAGCAATCGTAATGATACTTACGCAAATCGTGATGGTTGCGATTATGACGATGACGCCAGTTCATATGGGACACCACGGTCACGGTTTAAGTGCAGTAGGACTTGTGATAGGTTTTCATGTAGGTGCAATGTATCTTCCATCTCTCGTTACAGGAATGTTAATTGATAAAATTGGCCGAACTACAATGAGCATAGCTGGTGGAGTGATTTTACTTGCAGCGGGTGTCATAGCTGCGATAGCGCCAAGTGATTCTTTATTACTATTAATCGTTGCTCTGTCTTTACTTGGGCTAGGATGGAACCTCGGATTGATTAGTGGTACAGCACAAATCGTTGATTCCACAACACCGTCTACACGTGCTAAAACACAAGGGAAAATAGATGTTTTTATTGCGCTAGCTGGAGCTTCTGGTGGAGCGATGTCAGGTATGGTAGTAGCGAATTCAAGTTATGCGGCATTGTCATTGGCTGGAGGCGTGTTAGCGTTATTACTTATTCCTGTTGTGATATGGTCTCGAAAAGGGGCAAGAAATTAAATGAAAAAGAGGTTCTAGTTACTGACTAGAGCCTCTTTTTATACACTTAAATTAAATTTCACTCTACAATAAGCCCTAAATGTGTAAGACCACCACCGAATAAAATACAGGTCGTTCTATCGGTATAATCAGTAACTTTAGATAATGTCTCTGTCGCTACGACAAGTACTTTTTCATGTGATCCAGAAGTGATTAAGCTATTATCGACGTGTAGTCCATATGTAAAACCAGCACAAGTTGCATTTAAATCAAAAGCTAGTGTATGAGGTATGTTGAAGTATTGTTGTATTTGGCAAGCAACACTAGGGAAAACGTAATCAGCAGTAGTAGTAGCGACAATGATACAGTCGACATCTTCTAAGTTTTTCTTATATGTTGTACATAAATTTTTTATTGCTTTAATGGCTAAGTTTGAGGAATATTCTTCTTCGCTAGCGATTCTTCTTTCCTTCATTCCTGTTCTTTGTACAATCCATTCATCATTCGTATGGACCATCTTTTCTAAATCGTTATTAGACAATATTTGATCTGGAACATAAGTACCAATTGCAGTAATACGAGATTTAGAATGCATAGGAACATCTCCTAATTTTTATTTTTATAACCTGATACTAATATCAGGCTATAGAAATTTCAATATAGATTTTTGTTGTATTAAAACGATAATACTTAACTTACAAGGAATTTGGCGAGTGCTGTAAAAATAATATACGAGAAGTTTCTAAAATTGATAATTGCTTTTGTTATTTTTATTGTGAGAAAAACTCGCAAAAAATGACGATTAAAGTAAAAAAATAACGATTTTCTTTAGTGTGATATAGGTTGTTAAACCTTGTGAAAGCGAATTACTTATGCTACACTTTATGTAACTTAAAATGAACGGAGGGGCTTCCTTTGATCTTAATCAGATTACGTCTCAATACTTTGTGCCAATAATTGAATAGCGCTCAAAGGCTCTGTCTGTGTACAGAGTGAACGGGATTGGTCTGCCTATTTTAAAGGAACCCTTTATTAAGCTTATATGTGAAAAAGAGGGAGGGACGAATACGCCCTCTTTTTGTTTTGCCTTTATAAATAGAATGGGATTGTATAGGTGAACGCTTATTGTGGATACGTATATGATCTTGGGACTTTTTGACTATAAAATAGGATGAAAGCATAGCTTTCTTCTATTTCTTTGGTGAACCCTTATCCGTTTACGAAAACACAGGCAGCGACCTGTGTTTTTTATTTTACGTAATCGAAATGGAGGAATAAATATATGGAAGAAGTATTACAAAGAGCAGTTTTAGTTGGAGTAAATGTAGGTAATGAAGATGATTTTGCATATTCGATGGAAGAGTTAACAAATCTTGCGGAAGCCTGTGATGTAGAGGTAATTGGGCAAGTAACGCAAAATTTACAACGAGTAAATCCATCGCATTATATCGGAAAAGGAAAGATTGAAGAAGTAGCAGCGTATGTACAAGAAATAGATGCGAATATGGTCATCTTTAATGATGAATTATCTCCTTCACAAATTCGAAATTTAGAAGAGGATTTAGATTGTAAGGTAATTGATCGTACCATTTTAATTTTAGATATTTTTGCGCAACGTGCGAAAACGAAAGAAGCACAGCTACAAGTAGAAGTAGCCCATCTTCAGTATATGATGCCTCGTTTAATCGGTCTTCGTGAATCGTTAGGAAGACAGAGCGGCGGCGTTGGTACGAAAAATAAAGGTGTCGGTGAGAAGAAGTTAGAGTTAGACCGTCGTAAAATTGAAGAACAAATTTCAGTTTTAAATAAAGATTTAGAAGCGCTCGTTGCCCAGCGTCAAACGCAGCGAAAGCAGCGTAAGAAAAATGAAATACCTGTTGTAGCATTAGTAGGTTATACGAATGCAGGAAAGTCCACGACGATGAATGCAATGCTTGAAATTTATAATGGTACAGAAGAAAAACAAGTATTTGAAAAAGATATGTTATTCGCGACGTTAGAAACATCTGTACGAAATATTGATTTGCCAGATAATAAATCATTTTTATTAACAGATACAGTTGGATTTGTAAGTAAATTACCACATCATCTTGTGAAGGCGTTCCGTTCAACGTTAGAAGAAGTAGCGGAAGCAGACCTACTTATTCACGTTGTAGATTACGCAAATCCAAATTATGAACAATTAATTGATATTACAAATGAAACGTTAAAGAAAATTGGAGTAGAAAATATTCCAACGATCTATGCTTATAATAAATCAGATATGGTGGATGTTGAAATTCCGAAAGTACAAGAAGACCGCGTGTATTTATCAGCGAAGAAACATGTTGGAATTGAAGAACTTGTAGAAATGATTCGCTCACACATCTATAAAGAATATACGAAGTGTGAAATGTTAATTCCATATGATCAAGGACAGGTAGTTTCGTATTTCAATAATCATGCACACGTTTTATCTACGAGTTACGAAAACGAGGGTACCAAATTAGAAATAGAATGTAAGACGAGTGATTACGAGAAGTATAAGCATTTTGCAATTTAATGTAAGAGGCAACCCAGTATGTGATTGGGTTGTCTTTTTTTTTGTACTGTTTTACCGCTGAAAGTTACAAGGATGCAAGCCAATGACGGGAGTTAAGTTATATTTCTGGAAAAAGAAATGAAAGCAGTATAGAATAGAAATGTTTCAAAAGTCAGAATTTATTACACCTACTGTAATAAATATATATTTTGTACAGAAAGGGGAGATTCACATATGCAGGCAGTTTCACACAAAAAAACTGTAGAAACACCGACAATATATCGAATTTTATTTGCGATTAGCTTTGGGCATTTTTTAAATGATTCGATGCAAGCAGTTGTGCCGGCGTTGTTTCCTATTTTGGAAAAAACGATGAATTTATCCTATATGCAAGTAGGGTGGATTGCGTTTGCATTAAATATGACGTCATCGATTATGCAACCGGTGTTTGGTATGTATTCAGATAAGAAGCCGTCACCATTTTTATTACCACTCGGCATGTTTTCAAGTATGCTTGGAATGATTGGACTCGCGTTTGCACCAAACTTTATTATTGTTATTATTTCTGTTTTATTTATTGGTTTAGGTTCCGCGGTCTTTCATCCAGAAGGCGCTCGTGTTGCGTATATGGCGGCAGGTGCAAAACGAGGGTTAGCGCAAGCAATTTATCAAGTTGGGGGAAACACGGGGAATTCTTTAGCTCCTATTTTTACAGCGCTAATTTTCGTTCCACTCGGTCAAATTGGTTCATTAGGTTTTACAGCATTTGCAGCAGTAGGAATTGTATTATTAATTTTCGTATCGAATTGGTACAAAAATGAATTAGCAACCGGTGCTGTAAGAAGGAAGAAGAGGGCTGCACTTGAGGCGGAAAATGCAATTGTAAACACACACATTAAATTCGTTATTATACTTCTTGTTTTTCTTACTTTTGTACGCTCTTGGTACGGTGCTGGTATCGGGAATTTCTATCAATTTTACTTAATAGAGCATTACGGTTTATCTATAAAAAATGCCCAGTATTTCGTATTCGCATTTATGATTGCTGGTGTGTTAGGAACTTTCTTCGGAGGACCGTTAGCAGATCGATTTGGTAAGAAAAATATCATCGTATTTTCAATGTTAGGTTCAGCGCCACTTGCACTGTTATTACCACATGTCTCACTTGTGTGGGTCGTACCGTTATTTTTATGTATTGGTTTTATTAGTTCAAGTAGTTTTAGTGTAATTGTTGTATATGCACAAGAGCTTGTACCTGGAAAAGTGGGAATGGTGTCAGGATTAATCGTAGGTCTTGCGTTTGGACTTGGAGCATTAGGTGCAGTAGTTCTTGGGAAATTAGCAGATATATATAGCCTGCAATTTATTATGCTATTATGTAGTTGTCTACCATTAATTGGACTCACTTCATGGTTACTGCCAAGTGATAAGAAAACGATAGAATAGGGGATGCGCTATGAAATTGTGTGAAAACGTTACGGAATTAATAGGAGATACACCTGTCGTCCGATTATCTAAATTTATTCCGGAAGACGCAGCAGATGTGTATGTGAAACTAGAAATGTTTAATCCATCGCGCAGTGTGAAAGACCGTGCTGCTTATAATTTACTTCACGTTGCAGAAGAAAATGGTCTCATCAAACCAGGAGATACAATTATTGAACCGACAAGCGGGAATACAGGGATTGGTTTAGCGATGAATGCAGCAGCTAAAGGGTATAAAGCGATTTTAATTATGCCAGATAATATGTCAAAAGAGCGTATTAATTTATTGAAAGCATACGGAGCAGAAGTAGTTTTAACACCAGCAGAACAAAGAATGCCAGGAGCAATTGCGAAGGCGTTAGAACTGCAAAAACAAATACCGAATAGTTTTATCCCGCAACAATTTGAAAATCCAGCTAATCCGAATATTCACCGTTATACGACTGCGCTTGAAATTTACGAACAAATGGATGGAGAGCTGGACGCTTTTGTTGCAACGGCAGGAACAGGCGGAACTATTACAGGGACTGGTGAAACGTTAAAAGAGAAATTACCAAACTTATATATTGCAGTAGTGGAACCGAAAGGATCTCCCGTTTTATCAGGTGGTGTACCAGGTCCTCATAAACTAGTAGGAACAAGCCCAGGGTTTATCCCGAAAAACTTAAATACAGAAGTGTATAACGAAATTATTCAAATTGCAGACGAAGAGGCTTTAACGACAATGAGAAACTTAGCTAGACAAGAGGGATTATTAGTTGGGCCGTCTTCTGGAGCATCTGTTTACGCTGCAATCATGATAGCGAAACGTCTAGGCGTTGGTAAAAAAGTTTTATGTATTGCGCCTGATACAGGTGAACGTTATTTGAGCATGGGGTTATTTGAATAAAAAGGATAGAAACACCTTAATAGTGAATAGCTGCTATTAAGGTGTTTGTTTTATGGAATGAAGAGGGGGAGAAGAACAATGAAACTATTAAAACCAATACATGAATATAGTGAGCATATTACGGCGTATAGACAAGCGTTTTTACACTCAGGGGAACAA
>NZ_JBNLYE010000155.1:0-9903 GCF_050172095.1 Bacillus sp. GMs2/2 | reverse complement strand
CTATGGATAGTGATAGAGATAAAGGGTATATAAAATACTCATCGTTTTTTAGTAAGAGAGGGGTTATCTTATGCTATACGAGGATTTGGAGACATTATTTCAAACAGCTCCGAAAGAAGATAGAGGCGGATGGAAATATATAATCCAAGAACAAAATGATACATTTAAAATTGGTGATGAAATACTGAAAAATCAAATGAGTGTCGAATTGTATTTTAATGAATACGATGAGGTGAAAATCACTTTATATAAAGATGGAATTCCCATTACGACTATGCAAAAAATTACGATTTCAAAAGTTGAATTAGACGAAGATGAAGAAGGTATTCAATTTGTTTTAGAACGCATGCCTAGTCGAATGATTCGGTTGCAGTTAAAGCCGTATTTAGCATTAGAAATGGGACCGTACTGGGAAGTATGTGATGATTGTGAATGAACATAAAAAAGCATCCAATAACATGGATGCTTTTTTATGTTTTTTGAAGTTGTTTAAACGCAATGATTGGAAGTATAACAATACTTACCCATCCGATGATAGGATATAGAATGTGAAGTAAGTCACTGTAACCGATGTAACTAAAGCAATAACTAATTAGTAAAATGAAGAAAATAATATTGTGATTTTTCCACCCAGTAATAGATTGCATCTGTTTTGTCATTCCGAACACATTACCAACTAAAGTTGTGAAAACTTCACCGAAAATAATGAGAACGAAGAAGAAGTGAAAAGTTGCATTAAATCTTCTTATGACTTCAGCCATTGGGATGTTATATTGATAAAATTGATCGACTGATAAGATTGCTAAATGGCTGCATAATAAAATTAAAGAAAGTCCAGCACCACCTAAAATCCCACCCCAAAAAATGGCTTTTCGATCCTTTACTTCACTGGCTAATGGGACGAGAACACTTTGGGCGAGAGAAAGGTTTAAGGCGACATATGTAATAGGGCTAGTAATCCATTTCATATTCCAGCTCTCTGCAGGAATAGTGTTATTAATAGGAGGTGTACCGTGAAAAAAGGTTGTAATAGCAAGTCCTATAATAAAAATCATCATAATAGGTACGACAAGTGTATTTACTTCAAAAACACCTTGTAACCCGCGGCTACTTATAATGAGACAAGCGATAACTGTAATGAGAATACCGAGTTGTCTTGGTAAGCGAAGTTGCTCTTCAAATACTGCACCGGCCCCTGATAACATAACGCTCGTTACGCCGAATAAAACGAGTAATAATAATGTGTTTACAACATTCCCAAATACATCCCCAAATAAATATTTGTTAAATTCTTGCGCTGAAAATGCCCCGATTTGTGATGAAAGTAACATCATCTTTGTACCAAGCCAAATAAAAAAAAATCCACTTACACATATGCCAATTGTCCCGTATAATCCATTCACTGTGAAAAATTCAACAATTTCTCGTCCAGTAGCAAATCCAGCTCCAACGACAGTTCCGATATAAGTAGCAGCTACTTTCTTTGCTACTTGCCATTGTTGATTGTCCATGTTATCCCTCTTTCTACTATGATGAGCTTGATGTACTATTATGCATATGTATGAGCTTGGACAATTAGACGTATGAAGTGGTTGAAAAAATACATGAATTAAATGATATTAGGGAAGCATTAAAGGTGTTAAAACTTTGTTACATATAAGCCAATTGTTCGAAAGGAAAGGGAATGTATGGTAAAATGTAATTAAGTTATTAAAAGATAAACATTACAAAATGATAAGAGGAGTGATTGTATGAGTACGAAAACAAATGTTGTTGAAGTATTAAACAAGCAGGTAGCAAACTGGAATGTGTTATATGTTAAATTACATAATTATCACTGGTATGTGACAGGGCCACACTTCTTTACATTACATGAGAAATTTGAAGAGTTTTATAATGAGGCTGGAACGTATATTGATGAGTTAGCAGAACGTATTTTAGCTTTAGAAGGTAAACCATTAGCGACAATGAAAGAATATCTCGCAACATCTAGTGTCAGCGAAGGGACAAGCAAAGAATCTGCAGAAGAAATGGTGCAAACATTAGTGAATGATTATTCTGCACTTATTCAAGAATTAAAAGAAGGTATGGAAGTTGCGGGTGAAGCTGGCGATGAAACATCAGCTGACATGCTGTTAGCAATTCATACAACATTAGAACAGCATGTATGGATGCTAAGTGCATTCTTAAAATAATGATAAATATATAGAAACCCATTGAAAAATTATTTCAATGGGTTTTTTTATGATTTTTCAGTTTTCTTTTATGCTATAATATAGTAAAAAGGAGGCGATGCGATGTTTCGCTTTTTCAGAACTGGAAAAGAAGAGCGGGAAATTACGAAAGATGAATTAGAACAAGCGATGGCTCAGTTTTTAGAAACGAATGCTAATATCGTTTATACAGTATTAGTAAATGATGATTATACAGTAAATTATGATTTGTTAAAACCATATTTACCTGCATTTCCAACAAATGTTTTTCTCATAACGAAGGAAACGCTTGAGGTATTTGAACATACAGCAGAAAATTTAAACCTAGTGAAAGAAATTGATGTCGTACAAAAAGCAGTAGATCAATACGTAACAGAAAAAGAAATGTTCCCAATTGTTGAAGGTAGCGAAGATCGCCTCATATGTGGAATGAAATTAGGACCTTACTTAAATCGTAGCTTAAAAAGAGACTTATATATTTCAGAAAAACATTATTTAGTTTCAAGTAAACCAGATAGAAAAAAACAAAAGAGTGGGTAGACGTAATGAAAACAACAATACATATATTGTTGTCTTTTTTTTGTTTGTTAAAATATTGACTTTTCAGTTTATTAATATTTATATTAAATGTATTGGACAGAGAAGGATAACTATTAAGTATCATTCGGAGAATAAGATATTGCTAGGGCGAGTTATATAAAATCTTCACAAAGTGGTATAAAGATTCGCAAACAAATATTATAAAAGGTTTCGGGGGAATTGGTACATGAAAAATAGTATGACTTACATTCAATTATTAAATGAAACGTTACGTTGTTATGCAAATAAAGGAAGTTTTGAAGCGTACAATTATATAATGGAAAACGCTACAGGTGTAATAGGGAATGAGGCACAAATATATAATTTTCAGTATGCGCTCGCAAGTGCATCGGGACTTGAAAAAGAAGCATTACATTTAATGAGGGAGGCTATTATAGAAAGGGGATTCTGGTATGGAAATGAGTATTTAATTTCCGACGAAGATTTAAAATCACTACATAAATTTGAAGAATTTCATACAATGGTGCAGTTATGTAAAGAAAGAGAAGAATTAGCACATAAAACGGAAAGACCAGATGTGAAATATATATACACCAAGAAAGAAGGAAATCTACTACTTACATTGCATGGTAACCAAGAAAATATGCAAATAGTAGAGCCATATTGGAAATCAGTTTTGACACAAGATTACACGTTAGCTTTACCACAGTCTTCACAAATTCAGTTTTCAGATGGATTTGTTTGGGATGATATAGAGAGAGGGAAAGAGGAATTAAAAGGGCATTACAATAAGTTTATAGAAAATCATACAGTAGAAAGTGTAATCATTGGTGGTTTTTCTGCAGGGGCGAGAGTAGCTTTATATACGATTTTACAACAAGATATAAATGTAGATGGTTTTGTTTTTATGGCACCATGGCTTCCGGAGATTGAAGAATGGGATGAGTTGCTAAGAGTGCTGAAGGATAAACATATAAAAGGATATATAGTATGCGGGGATCAAGATGAAGATTGCTTCGAATCCACGCAGCAATTCGTACAACTATTAAGAGAGAAGAATATAGAACATAAGTATAAAGTTGTGCCTGATTTAGATCATGATTATCCTATTAACTTTGAAGAGCTATTAAAAGAAGCTATTGAATATATAGGAAATGAAAACAATAAGTAGTAAGAAAAAGAGATGCATCACATGTGATGCATCTCTTTTTAGAATTATAAATTAAAAGCATTTGCTAGTAAGCGATAAGACTTTAATTTATGTTCAAATTGATGAGTAATCGTGACAATCATAAATTCGTCAGTATTGTATGCTTTGCTTAAGTTTATTATTTTTTCTTTTACAGAAGACGGATCACCAACAATCATACGTTGACGATTTTCTTTTATACGGAATAAATCATAAGCGCTGTATGAATAATTTTGAGCAGTTTCAATAGAAGGTGTACCAGTAGTTCGTTTTCCTTGCTCTAATAATAAGATTGATAAATCTAAACTAGAAGCAATTTTTTCCGCTTCTTCATTTGTTTCTCCGCATATAACAAAGATGGCAACGATTGAATTAGGCTTATCTCCTAAAAATGAAGGCTCATATTGTTCTTGGTAAGCCCTCATAACTTCAGGGCCTCCGAAGCCGTTAATAAATTGTGCAAATGCGAAAGAAGCTCCGTTGTTTGCAGCAATTTTAGCGCTCTCTCCGCTAGAACCGAGCATCCACATTTCAGGAGATGTTGGGATAACTGGAGTTGCTTTTAAGTTTGCATAGTGATGGTTTTCGGGTACTTGATCATGTAAGTACATTGCAACGTCTGCAATTTGTTCTGGATATTGATCAAGTGAGACCATTTTCCCTTCTTGAAGTGCGCGAGTTGCTATTGGCATACCACCAGGCGCTCTACCAACACCGAGATCGATGCGGTTCGGATACAATGCTTCTAGAACACGGAAATTCTCAGCAACTTTATATGGGCTATAATGCGGTAACATAACACCACCTGAACCGACTCTAATACGGTCCGTTTTTGCGGCAATATGAGAAATAAGTATTTCTGGACTTGAACCAGCTAAGCTTACGGAATTATGATGTTCGGATACCCAAAAACGTGTGAATCCGAGTTTTTCAACTTCTTGTGCAAGCGTAACTGTATGTGAAAAAGCTTGGGCTGCTGTGCTACCATCTGAAATAGGTGATTGGTCTAATACACTTAACTTGATCATAGAATATACCTCTCAATCTTAATGTACATCCTATTATATATTTACTTATGAAAAATGCGTAGTGAAATGCTCAAAATGAAAAGCGGATAATCTTATTTCCGCTTTTAACGAGAAAATCCGCGTTCATAATGATTCATTTCGACTAGATTTAAAATATATTCATAGTTGTCAATTTCACGCTTTAGTTGTTCACGTTCTTTTTCAGATAGTGTCATATTGCTAAGTTTTTTACATAAGTTTTGTTTCTTTAATTCTAAATGTTTTTTTGTAGCATCGTAGTCATAAGTATGTTTCATTTTTAACCAATCCTTCTTTGTAGTTGCTATATTATACGAAGTATAAAGAAAAGTGAGATCTGTCTCTTATGTACTTTTAGTGAATATTCAAATTGCAATGGTGTTATGTTTATGGGGATTTATGAATAAAATGCACTAAACCACTAACGTCCATTTGATGAAGTAAGGGGTGGAATTGTGCAGAAAGATATAATGTATAATACTGAAATGGATGAAGCGTTAAAAGTTATAGATAAAGGATTGAAGAAGCCGATAAGTCCAAAACAAATTATTGTAGTGGGAGCTGGTATGGCTGGGTTAGTTTCAGCTTCTTTATTAAAGGCTGCAGGACATGATGTGAAAATTTTTGAAGCAAATAACCGGGTAGGTGGTCGTATAGAAACAGTTAGAATGGAAGATACCGGATTATATTTAGATGTTGGAGCAATGAGGATTCCTTATTCACATACATTAACGATGGCATATATAAGAAAATTTAGGCTACAGGTGAGACCTTTTATTAATAGGAATGAGACGGATATTATATACGTAAATGGACGGAAAACGACGTTAAAACAATATGAAAAAGATCCAAGTATTCTAAGATATCCTGTGGAAATGAATGAAGTTGGAAAAACGTCAGAGGAATTATTATTGTTAGCGGTACAGCCCATTATAAATTTTATAAAAAAGAACCCAGAAAAAAATTGGGATATTGTTGTAAAGGATTTTGGGAGATACTCTACTGGACAATTTTTAAAGTATCATCCTTATCAGTATAATACTTACTTTTCACCAGTAACAATTGAGATGATTGGTGTTTTATTAGATTTAGAAGGTTTTTTGGAACGGTCGTTTGTAGAGACTTTACGCTTTCTATACATTATGCAAGAGGAGAGCGGATTTTGTGAAATTGTGGGCGGGAATGATAGATTGCCAAAGTCATTTTTACCGCAATTAGAAGAGAATATTATATATAATCAAAAATTAATGAAGTTACATCAACACGATAATGGTGTGACAGCTTTCTATCGGAACGAGGAAACTTTTGAATATAGTAGTATTACAGGAGATTTAGTTATTGTTACCATTCCGTTTTCGACAATGCGTTTTGTAGAAGTAGATCCGTTTGATTCTATATCTCATGAAAAATGGAAAGCAATTCGTGAATTACATTATATGCCTGCGACGAAAATAGGAATTCAATTTAAAAGCCGATTTTGGGAAGAACAAGGACAATTAGGTGGCAGAATTATAACAGATTTGCCAATTCGTTATGCCTATTATCCAAGTTATGGAATTGGGGAGAAAGGACCGGCTATGATGTTAGGTAGCTATACATGGTCTTATGACGCGTTGTTATGGGATGGTTTATCAAAAGGGGATCGTATTTATTACGCATTACACAACTTAGCAACAATATTAGGTGGTCAAGTGTATGATGAGTTCATATCTGGAATTTCAAAAAGCTGGACATTGGATCCGTATGCGCTTGGAGGATTTGCACTTTTTCAAGCAGGTCAAGAATCTGAGCTGCAACCAGCGATTGTCAAACCAGAGGGGAGAATATTCTTCGCTGGAGATCATACAACGCTATATCACGGATGGATTCAAGGTGCGATTGAATCTGGAATTCGTGTAGCGGTGGAAGTGAATGAGTAAAAGGTTTTCAATTCAGAAAATTCTTTACTATATAACTTCAGATGGATATTATTATATATAAAAGAAATATAGGGAGTGTTTACAGTGAATCCGTTATTATTCGATTTTCCTTCTGAATTTTATACTGATAGACTTTTTATTCGAATGCCGAAACCAGGAGATGGTAAAGTTGTATATGATGCAATTCAGGCTTCAATACAAGAACTAAAACCTTGGATGGTGTTTGCACAAAAAGAGCAAACAGAGCAAGAAGTAGAAGAAAGTATTAGAAAATCACATATTCAATTTTTGCAACGTGAGGATTTAAGATTACTAGTATTTTCGAAAGAAACAGGTGAATTTATTGCATCAGCTGGATTACATCGTATTAATTGGGATATACCTCAATTTGAAATTGGATATTGGATTGATACAAGGTTTAGCGGAAAAGGCTATATGGTAGAGGCTGCGAAAGGTATAACGGATTACGCTTTTTCTGAATTGAAAGCAAACCGTGTAGAAATTCGTTGTGATTCTTTAAATAAGAAGAGTAGAGCGATACCTGAGAAATTAGGTTTTAAGTTAGAAGGTACGTTAGAAAGTGCGAGTGTTGCGGTAGATGGAAACGGATTAAGGGATATGTGTGTATTTGCTATGACTAGAAATACATATGAAAAAGAAGAGCTGTAAGAAAACAGCTCTTCTTTTTATGCATTATGGTACAGGATGTCCATTAGAGCTTTCGAAAATTGTAAACCATTGTTGACGGTCTAAGTTAACTTTTGTAGCAAGAGCGGCAGTTTTTACGCGATCTAATTTACCAGAGCCAACGATTGGCATCATATTAGCTGGATGAGCAAGTAACCAAGCATACATAACCGTATCTATACTAGAAACACCTAGCTCAGTAGCAACTTTTTGCACAGTTTCACGTACGCGTACAGCACGTTCTGATTGACCAGTAAAAATCTCCCCACCAGCAAGAGGTGACCAAATCATTGGATTGATTCGTTTTTCTTGGCAAAAGTCAATTGTTCCTTTTTCAAAATGCTCAAGCTGCAATGCAGAAACTTCAATTTGGTTCGTAATAAGTGGAAAATCTAAGTACGAATTTAACATATTAAATTGTGAAGGTAAGAAGTTAGATACACCGAAGTGACGAACTTTTCCTTCTTGTTTTAATTGTGAAAAGGCTTTTGCCACTTCATTTGGATCCATAAAAGGATCGGGACGATGAATAAGTAATACGTCAATATAATCTGTATGTAAATTTTTAAGTGATGCTTCTACACTTTGCATAATATGCTCTGTACTAGTATTGTAGTGAGCAACATATCGTTCTGGAAATTTCGGTGATGGGGGAGCGATTCCACACTTTGTAATAATTTGCATGTTTTCTCGTAAGGAAGGCTTTAATTGTAAAGCTTCGCCAAATAACCCTTCACACGTATATGCGCCGTAAATATCAGCGTGATCAAAAGTAGTAATTCCCATATCCATACAATCTTCAATGAAAGAAAGTAATTCTTGTTTCGTCATATTCCATTCTGCTAAACGCCAAAATCCTTGAATAATACGAGAAAATTCTAGCGTTTCAGCCATTTGAACTCGCTCCATTATAAGTACCCCCTTGATGAATAATAATGTTTTGAAAAGGCTTTTTTACTACATGTTATTATATAGTTAATTAGGTGTACAGACAATAAATATGTTTTGCTATAAAAACGATTTTTTCTATCATGCCTTTCGAGAGGACTCCCATCTCTAAACGTAAATGAAGGTGGTGAGGTGAATCGAAAGAAATATTTTATTTTTGAGAAAAAAACGGAAACGTATGTTCTTTTTTGCTATAATATCCTTAACAAGGAGGTGAATAAAATGGCAAAAGAAAATCCATCAAACTATAAAACTCTTCAAATCTGGATAAAAAAAGGGCATCGTATGTATTCTTATTTTCAAGAATGTTGTCATAACGCTAAGAATATGTACAACACCACAAACTTTTATATACGCCAGGTGTACACTGGATTAACACAAGAAAAAGAGTTGCAGCCTTTGCAAAAAGAAGTTCTGGATAATATTCATAAAAATATTGGGAAGATGAATGACACACAACGTCTTGTCTATCGGAAGAAATTGGAAAAAGAGAAAGTGAAGCCTAAAGAAGAACAGAAAGAGATTACATGTAATTTGTTTTCAGAACCTAATTTTGAAAAACCTTATGTAGATTACAACTTTCTAGATGCACTATTTAAGGCTATGATTCAAAATGATTATCGAGCTTTGCCTACGCAATGTAGCCAGTCCATCATGAAAGGTTTGTTCCAAAATTGGAAATCTTTTTTTGCTAGTTTAAAAGACTATAAAAAGAATCCAAACAAATATGATGGAATGCCTAGGATTCCAAAGTATATTCGTTCTTCTGAAAAAGAGATTCTGTATACAAACCAAGATTGCATCATTAAAAACGGTAGATTTTTAAAGTTTCCAAAGACGAAATTGCAATTAAATATTGGGAAACTAGGTTTCACTGAAGGTAAACTGAAACAAGTTCGTGTGATTCCAAAATACAATGAATATGTAGTGGAATTGGTAATTGATGTTCCTTCTGAACAACAAATGATTGAAGCGAATGCTCGTTATATGAGTATTGATTTAGGGATTGATAACCTTGCAACCATCGTAACAAACACAGGTATGAAACCTGTCCTTGTTAAGGGCAAACATGTCAAAAGCATAAATCAATATTACAACAAAATGAAGAGTCATTTTACAAGCATTCTTAGAAATGGAAAACAAACGAATGAAGGACCTTTTACTTCTAAAAGGATAGAAAAACTTCATCAAAAACGTTACTTGAAAATAAAAGACGTCTTCCATAAAGTTAGTCACCACATCGTAAAACTAGCTCAAGAAGAAGAAGTTTGTAAAATCGTTATTGGTCAAAACAAAAGTTGGAAACAAGAAACGAATATGGGAAAAAGAAATAACCAATCGTTTTGTCATATCCCGCATAA
>NZ_JBNLYE010000154.1:0-10011 GCF_050172095.1 Bacillus sp. GMs2/2 | reverse complement strand
CATGTGATATATTTATAACATAACGTGAATTATTTCTAACATTGAAAGGAGAATCTATCGTGAAAACAACTTGGATAAAATATTTAGGGTTTCTCGGTTTCTTCGATTTCCTCGGCTTTTTTTATGAAAAAGGACTGTTTACTATGTTGTGTTTCTTCTCCTTTTTCACATCGTATAGAACAGTTCAACACGATGAACTATTTGAACAAATCGTCAATAAATCGTGCCGCAATGCCTTTATCGTTACATTACTAACTACCGCTATCATTCTGTTTATTGAAATGTTATTTCCAAACCCGGTACTACAAGAGATTGATATCGCTCTTATTTTCAGCACACTCATTCTTACGTTCGGCTTCTCTATGTTCTTTTACGATAAACTTGTTGATGAAACGGAAGATGCACCATGGCGTTCGTAACGAAGATAAAAGAATACCGCGCCAAGTTGAACATGACACAAGAAGATTTAGCAAAGAGCGTTGGTGTGCGACGTGAAACAATTAGTCATCTCGAAAAAGGTAAATACAATCCTTCCTTACAACTTGCTCACGATATAGCGAAGGCACTACATAGTACGATTGATGAGATTTTTATTTTTGAGGATAAATAAAAAATACCGTCATTCTTTCCAAGAAGAATGACGGTATTTCTCATTGATTATCCATATAAAACCGCATGAAATACGCCTAATAGTAAGTATTGATCCTGCATGTAATCTTCATCATATACATTCATCTCAATGTAATACATATCTTCCTCAAGACGAATATTCCAATCTGCAATTACATAGCCCTTTCGTAATAACTTTCCCATTCCAAATGAAGTTTTATGGACAACATATTCTTCTGCCTTATATGTAAAGGTAAATAAGAAATTTGCATCCAATAACTTTCCGTCACATACAAGTATTTCATGCTCTGCATCATGATTATCTTTGTACGTTACTAAAATCCTTCTTTGGCGCTGCCTACTTACATCCTTTGCAATGACGCGAATATTGTCCTTACTATCCTTTGTTTCATAAATAATGTTACTACCAATTTTTGGAATGAAATCCAGCACTCTCATCAGCGTATTTTTATAATAGCCCCTTACTACGCCTACTTGCTCACTTCCATTATAAACCTCTATCGGTGTCGTATCTGCTTTGCTATCACACGGTCGTTTGTAAGAGAGTTGCATCATTCGCTCTCCTCTTAAGTACTGATCAAACGTCACAGGATATTCTATCATGCGCAGTTCCTTATTTAACTCATATAAATAGCGTTGAACGCTCTCTATTAATGTTGTAGTAGCTATACGCTCTTGAAGTTCAAATTCTTGCCAGCTGGAAAAAACATTCCATTGATTATAATCCTCTTCGTAGAAGAAACCAAGAATTACCTCTTCACGGTCAGCCGTTTCATATTTCATAGGCACGTTCTGCCCATGTTGAACTTGTTCCATCCACTGACCTAAATAAATCCCCAGCTCTGCAACCTTCATACATGATTTTTGAAAAAATACACTGTCACTCGCGCAAATCGTTACATCTCCTTCGATAAAGCCCTTTGAATAAGCATCATACCGTGGCTCATCCTTCTGCGGGAGATTCTTGTCTAACTCAAATAAAAACGTTAACATCCTTTATTCACCTCTAGTTGTTACACAGCTCTTTCCTATATTGACTGTAACTGAACATATATCAATACACTTAAAATGAAGCTACTTTTTCTTTAGTCACTTCTACAATTTCTAAAATTTGTAGCAGACTCTCCACTTCATAAGTCGGCTTAACATCTGTCCTATTTTCTTTCAAACTCGGATTATACCAACACGTATCAATGCCGTAATCTTCTCCGCCTCTCATATCAGAAGAAAGCGAATCTCCAACCATTAATACACTTGATTTATCTGTAATCCCAAACTTTTCAAACGCATAATCAAAAATCTCACGTGCTGGTTTTTGATGACCAACCTCTTCTGAAATAATAATATGATCAAAGAAATTACATACAGGCGAATTTCCAATTCTCGATTGTTGCACCTTCGTATATCCATTCGTAATAATACCTAACTTGCAATCTTGTAGATCCTCACATAATTGCACTGCACCTTCTATAAGATGTACTTCTTTCCCTAAGTTTTCAAGATATACATCGCTAAATTGCTGCGCATCTACTTTTATATTATGAAGGGCAAATAATTGTCTAAATCGATCTACCGCTAATTCACTTAGCGTAATCATTTTATTTTCTAAATCTCTCCATAATCCATTACTAATCTCTTTATAACTTGCAAGATAATCATTATACCCTGTAGGCATCCCGAACTGTACAAACGCATTATGTAATGCGTGTCTTTCTGTTTCAGGGAAATCTAATAATGTATCGTCTACGTCGAATAATATAAATTTGTATTTCATGATGTTCTCCTCAATTCCTATATTCTCATAGCTTAATTATATCAACAATAAGAAAAGGAGGCTAATTAAAACCAGCCTCCTTCTTCTTACTTATCTTCTAGCAATAACTCTTTCATTTCCTCTAACGACTCTTTCGTAAAGCCAAGGGCCCTTTCAGCGTATGCTTCAACTGATCCGTATTGCTTTTGAATTTCACCAATCGCAGCTTGCAAGTATTCAGCACGCGCTTCAAACATTGCACCTAATATCGCTCTGCTCTCATCGTTTTGTAATTTCGCACCTAAAAAGGCCATCATTTTTTCATTTAGCTTTTCACGGAATCCGTTACTTAGTAAGTAGTCTTCCATTACTGTTTTTTCTGGTACACCTAGTAAAAGTAGTAATAATGCTGAACCAAATCCAGTACGATCTTTTCCAGCTGTACAGTGGTTTACTAACGGTAAGTTTTCCGGGTTTTGCGCTAAGTTTAAGAAGCTCACGAATGCCTCGTTGCCACTTACGAAATCTTGATTCATTTTCACAAGATACTCACCTGGTTTTCCTAACATAGAAAGGTCACCAACTTGGAAAAACTCATTTATATTTAAGTCTTTCGCTAAGTCTTGCATAACTGGTAAGCACACTTGACGAACACCTGTAATTTCTGGATTCGGCTTATGCTTCACTTCAAAGTCTGTACGGTAATCACAAATTAACTTTAAGCCAGACTTTTGTAAATACGCAATATCCCATTCTGTTAGTCCTGCTAATTCTTCAGAACGGTATAATTTGCCCCATTTCACTTTACGGCCTTCTGTCGTTTCATATCCTCCCATATCACGGAAGTTAAACGCGCCTTGTAATGGCAGTCTACGCTCAGCTACTGTTACTGCTTGTCCATTACTTCCTACTAATCTAAAATATGGACGTTCATTTTCACTCGGGTTTTCAATTGTATATGATAATTCTCCATTTACCGTTGCAAGTAATTCTCCAGTTTCTTCAATATGTTCTGGTGAAGTACTCCAATAAATACGAACTTCTTCTATATTATTTTCCCATTTTATTTGTAACGTATTATCTTCATTTCTCTCTACAGTTGCTTGTAGCCAATTTCTTTGCTGCTCCATTCTTTCACCAACGCTTTCTCTTATAATTGAATCTTACCCTATTGTATTATGGGAATATCCATTTTGTCGTTCTCATTTTTCTTTTTATCTTACAAACAGGCGAAAAGTTCTTTTACTTGTTCAAAATTTGTACATGGATTACCGCGAAATACGTATGCGATTTGTTCATTACCTAAATCTTCGTATACAACTGTTCCGCGATTAGGGTGCGGATAAAACTCTAACCCGTTTATAATTTGTTTTGGGCCATAGTTCATTGTCCATGAAGAAATAGGATAATACGCTTTGTTTTTATGTCTACAAACCCAAAGTGCATATAGTTTATTAACTTCGTCCCAGTATACATACTGCGTTTCATCATTTCCGAAACCGACCGATTCAAGTTTCCAATTTAGTTTTTCATGAATTAACAAATTTACATAGGATACGTCATCTGGAGCATTCCACTCTCTACATCTTCCTATCTCACCCATTTCACTTCTCTTCGCTTGAAAGCTTAATAAGTGAAATGATGTATGTAATATCGTTTTCCCAAGCTCCATATTTACTGGTTGTAATTCAAATAGAAATCGTTCCATTTCGTCTTGGTTTACATATCCATGATCAACAGAAATTTCAACTTGTGTTTTCCATATAGATGTAACGTAACTTTCTTTTCCTTTATAATTTATACCTTTCCAATACACAAGCCCTTTATAATGAAAACAATCTCCTTTTGCTTGAGAAATACAGCTATCCGGAAATACTGGTTCCATTATATCGAGAAAAAATTCCTTTACTCGAAACATCCCAGTTGGAGTAACAACCTGAAACCAAAAACTTCCCCACTTTTCACCTTCATAACGTTCTGAAACTTTTTCAACATTCCAGCCTTCTAACAATACATTTGGATACAATAACACGAATGAATGCATGGATTGCTTTAACATATATAGTCCCCTCCCGCTATACGAGTTCGAGAGTATACATCATTCATCCTCCTAAAACTTTCTCACATATCTCTCAGTTGAACTAAACAGCTGACATCCATTCTTTTCAAAAACATCCTTCATCCATTCATTTTGTACATTTGTCTCACCAATATAATAAGATGCACCTATTTCCTTTAAGACAAACATCGCACCTGCAAATAATGCAGCTTCATATCCCTTATTACGCATATTTGGAGTAACTGCGAAGTACATAAGTTTCCCTTCTTCTAACGTACCTCTTTCAATATGCGGAATTACAATCCCTATCGGCTCTTCACCTACACTCGCTGTTAAGCAATGTTCTTTCCACTGCTCACCAATTTCTTGTAGCATCATATGCACAAATTGATCAGGAGCGACTGGTTCTCCCGTCGCTTCATTCCACAGTGAATAAAAAGCCTCTTCTCCAACTTCTTCAATAAGCTTAAAATCCATTTCACTTTCTACATCTTCTACTTCATATATATCTTTAAATACAATCATGTTTTCCGTAACATATTCAAATGAATACGTTTCAAAACATTTTTTATACACATCATAATTTAGACTTTTTGGAGAGATTTCAAAATGTAGTTTTTCTAATTCACCTTTTTTAGCTTCAGCAACGCAATATTGCATCATTTCCTCTAATTGCTCTTCTGTAAAAATCTCTGCATTATTTTCTTTTATCATAATAGAAGAAGCACTTCTTCTTATTTTAAAATGTTTTTCTAACTGTTCTATCGTCGTCATATTCTTCCCTCATCTATATCATACTCGAATTTCTAATCGTTCTCCTTGCATGAGCAGGATTGTCCTTGAATATATAGAATACTAGAAAAGATCGCATCTTTAAAGTGCGGAGGAGGTTCTCCAGTGGATATTACAGCATTGCAACAACAGTTAGAGCTTATACAACAAAATGACTATACGCAACTACAGCATATAGACGTAAATGAGTTAACTTTGAACATGCTTCAGTATATCGGAACAACTGATAGCTACGTTCGTTACCAACTTATATATAAATGTTTTGCACATTTCATTCATCATGAATTCCTTATGGACGATCAGCTGAAATTACTTCTGCAAACTTGTTTAAGTGATGAGTATTTATATTGTGACATTTACTCCCCACATACAGATGGGGTTTTCACACGTTCTTACACTGTTTCGTTAATTGCGTTAATACTCCAATTCGCTAATTCGCACTACTTTTGTACAGAGGAGGATATCGAAGAAATAAAAAATAAACTCATTACATACACAAACTTAGAAACGGATTTTCGGAGCTATATCGAAAATAAAGGATGGGCTCATTGTCTTGCTCACGTATCTGATGCCTTTACTGAAATTGTTCATAATACGTATACAACTTTTGAATGGTACGAAGAATTAATTCATTGTTTATTAAATAAAATCTTTATTCCATCTGACCTTTTTCATAATAACGAAGATGAACGCATTGTTACAGCATTACTAGCAATGCTGTATCATGATTTTCCTCAAAACGAGTTAATTTCTATTATTCATAAAAAAATAAAAAGGCTTCCTCAAATTAGAAAACGCCTTTCGCTTAATGAGTATTGTATTTTATGTGCCAACATTAAAACCTTTTTACGCACATTATTTTTCAGAACGAAAGACGACCATAACTTAGCCTTTACAGCACGTAAAACAGAAAGAATGTTAAAAGAAATTCCTAACTATTATTAAATACAAGGAGCAATGACATGGGTTATATTGAAGATATGAGAAATCTAGTAGGAAATCATCCACTTATTCTAATAGGATCACACGCCATTATATTAAATGAAAAAGATGAAGTATTGCTGCAGCTCCGTACAGATTTTAACCGCTGGAGCATTATTGGTGGTGCCCTAGAATATAACGAAACGTTAGAAGATGCTTTAAAACGAGAAGTGTTTGAAGAAACTGGACTTATTATTAAAAATCCAGAACTATTCCGTACATACTCAGGGCCAGACTTCTTTCAAATCTATCCAAACGGCGATCAAGTAAACGGTGTACTCGTTTTTTATATTTGCCGAGAATTTCATGGTGAACTTGTATGCGATCAAAGTGAATCGAAAGAATTACGCTTCTTTTCACTTAATGAATTACCTAATAATCTTCCCTCTGTTATTGAGAGGATTATTACAGATTATCTAAAAAAATAAGGGAACGCTTAACGTTCCCTCTCAAATCCAATCCGTTTTTTAATTTCCGCTAAATTTACCTTTGCAATAGCGCGTGCCTTCTCAGCACCGTTTTCCAACGCTTCATATAATAAATTCGTTTCATTCATATACATAGTGTATTTCTCACGAGGTCCAGCTAACTCTCGATCTACAACGCGAAACAACTCTTTTTTCACATCGCCCCATCCGATTCCAGTTTCATATTTTTCACGTAATGACTGTATTTCGTCTTCTGTCGCAAATTCTTTATAAATTGTAAATAAGGTTTCTAGTTCTTTCGGTTCATTTGGAAGTGAAGAATCTGTTTTGATTTTAAATATTAACTTTCGTAGTTTTTCTTGCTTTGCAAATAATGGGATCACATTTCCGTAACTTTTACTCATCTTCCTTCCGTCAAGACCAGGTAAAATAGCTCCTTCTTCTTGTATGACATACTCTGGAAGTGTAAATGTCGTGCCAAATGTATGATTAAAATACGTCGCAATATCACGCGCAATTTCAATATGCTGAATTTGGTCTTTTCCAACTGGTACATGAGTAGCTTGAAATAATAATATGTCAGCTGCCATTAAAATCGGGTACGTGTATAACCCCATATTCACTCCCGCATCGACCTCTAACCCTGCTTCTTTATTTTGCTCCACCTTCGCTTTATACGCATGAGCACGGTTCATAAGACCTTTCGGAGTTAGGCAAGCTAAAATCCAAGCTAATTCTAGAATCTCCGGCACTTCTGTTTGTCGATAAAAAATAACATCTTCTCCAAGTCCAAGTGATAACCAAGTAGCTGCTACCTCTTTCGTATAACTGCTGAACTTCTCTGGATCATGCACAGCATTTAATGCATGATAATCAGCTATAAAGTACAATGCTTTTCCTTCATTATTCTTTGACATTTGTAATGCAGGTTTAATCGCACCAATATAATTCCCTAAATGCGGATAACCTGTCGGCTTAATTCCTGTTAACATTATTTTTTCACTCACACTAACTCCTCCTTTCGCAAAATAAAAAGAGCCCCTCATCCTTAAAAAGGACGAGAGACTCCCGCGGTACCACCTTAATTAGCTATCATTAGCTCACTTCATACTTCAATAACGTGAAGTAACCGTCTTTACCTACTCATTTCAGTTAGAAGCTCCAGAGTCCATTCCATATTCATCCCTTACTGATTCTCACCACATATCAGCTCTCTGAAAAGTTTCGAATATGTACTCTTCTCTTTCATTGCTTTTTCGTTATTTTTTACAGTTTATCACATTTCACTTCCAAACAAACCCGAATTTTCTATTTTATATAGCAGGAATTTCCACTTCAATTGTCTAATATTATATAGGTTTGCAGAAATATTCGAAACAACTTTGGAGGTTTTTTCATGGTAAAATATATATCCATTTTAGGTTCCACAGGATCTATCGGCACATCTGCATTAGATGTCGTTTCAGCTCACCCTGAACATTTTAAAATCGTCGGTTTAACCGCAAATTATAATATTGATCTTCTTGAGCAACAAATCAAAACGTTTCAACCTCGTATTGTAAGCGTTGCGACAAAAGACTTAGCGGACACGCTTCGTACGCGTATTTCAGCGAATACAAAAATCACATACGGAACTGATGGCTTAATTGCGGTAGCTACTCACCCTGATTCAAATCTTGTATTAAGTTCTGTTGTCGGAGTTTCCGGACTACTTCCAACGATTGAAGCATTAAAGGCGAAGAAAGATATTGCCATCGCTAATAAAGAAACGTTAGTTGCAGCTGGACATATCGTAACTGAACTAGCGAAACAAAACGGATGTCGCTTAATTCCAGTAGATAGCGAACATTCAGCTATTTTCCAATGTTTAAACGGAGAAAATAATAAAGAAATTGAGAAATTAATCGTTACAGCTTCTGGCGGTGCATTCCGTGATAAAACACGTGATGAAATGCAAACATTACAAGCAAAAGATGCTTTAAAGCACCCAAACTGGTTAATGGGCGCAAAACTAACGATTGATTCTGCCACATTAATGAATAAAGGGTTCGAAGTAATGGAAGCGAGATGGCTATTTGATATTCCATATGAAAAAATTGATGTAATGATTCATAAAGAAAGTATCATTCATTCTTTAGTAGAATTTATTGATGGATCAGTTATGGCACAGCTCGGTGCTCCTGATATGAGAATGCCGATTCAATATGCGTTTCACTATCCTACTCGGCTACCTTCTTCCTATGAAAAATTAAATTTATTAGAAATCGGTAGTTTACATTTTGAAAAACCAGATTTAGAGAAGTTCCCTTGTCTACAATACGCATATGAATGTGGCAAAATCGGTGGTACTACTCCCGCTGTATTAAATGCAGCAAATGAAATTGCGAATGCACTATTCTTAAAAAATGAAATTGCCTTTTTTGATATTGAAAAAACAATTTACAAAACAGTTGAAGCTCATCATAACGTAAAAGATCCTTCACTAGATGCTATATTGGAAGCGGATCAATGGGCGCGCCAATATGCAAATGAATTGTTAATAAAAAAGCGCTAAAACAGTTCCCACTGTTTTAGCGCTTTTTTTCACGTATTCAACTTAACAAATCTATAACCGTGCGTAACTAACACTTTTAATATCGCATATCCTGGAATGGCTAAAATAATGCCCATAATCCCGAATAAGTTTCCGGCAGTTAAAATGATAAAAATGATAGTAATCGGGTGAATATCTAACTTTTTCCCCATAACTTGCGGAGAAATAAATTTACCTTCTGCTAATTGTACAACCATCATAACGATAATTACTTTTAACACCATTGCTGGCGAGTCGATAAATGCGATAATTAACGCTGGTGTAATCGCGATAATTGGGCCTACGTACGGAACAATATTTACAATCATCGCTAAAATTGCAAGTAGTACCGCATATTTTATACCAATAATAAGATAACCAATTAATAGCATAATACCGATAAATAAGCTGACGATAATTTGACCTCTAATATACGAGCTAATCGCATAATGCATATCATCTAGTATTCTCATTGCTGCTGGTTGTCTTTGCTCTGAAATGAACTTTAAGAAGTGATTCGGCAATTGTTCGCCATCTTTTAAAAGATAGAACAATATAAATGGAACCATTACAAATGTTAAAACAACCTCTGTAATAGTACTCAAAAATCCAGTTACATTCCCAGTTACTGATGATAATGACTTTGTAAAATCAACTGTATAGTCTTTTACCATATTCGCAACATTAATATTTAAATTCTCCTGAATTTTACCGAGTAAATTACTTTCCCCGAATCTACGTGCTGCTTGTTCAATCTCATGGCCAAAATACGGTAAGTTATCAATTAATGCATCAA
>NZ_JBNLYE010000153.1:0-10110 GCF_050172095.1 Bacillus sp. GMs2/2 | reverse complement strand
GAGTAATCACTTCCTACTGGTTTTTTTCTGTTTCAAGGAGCTGTTGTGAGAGCATGTTTTAAGTTATAGATAGAGGATATTATCATTGAGAAGAGAAGGTTTAAATAAGGAGATGAAAATGGTTTCGTTTATCAGGAGGTAGTTACTTCGGATATAACAGACTTGGTTACTTTTTAGAAACAGCTTTTGTAATATATTTTGTACAAGCTTTTGGAGAGAGTGAAGCACTGACTTTTTTGGAACAAACATAATTTGAAAAGTAGTGTAATGGGTTGGTTAACGAAATGAATAAGATGCAATAGGGGGTAAAGATGATGAAAATATATTTAAAAATAGTTATGTTATTTTTGGTGTTTACATGTATGTTTGCACTAGCCGCATGTAAAGAGACAGACGAAAAAAAGGAAACAAATCCAACCTCGGAAAATAATAAAAATGAACAAAGTAATTTTTCAGAAGAACAGAAAAATCCTGAAGCAAAACCAAGCAATGAAAAAACAACAAAACCATCGCCTGGCCCAGATTCGAAAAATAGAACACTTAATCAAAAATCAATTAACCACGTTAAAGATTTGTTTGAACTCGCAAAAGAAGGAAAAGTACCTAATGTACCATTTGGAGCCCATACAGGGGATATTGAAGAAATTGAAAAAGCGTGGGGGAAAGCAAATAAAACCGAATATGCAGGGAACGGAATGTACGCAACTTTTACAAATAAAAATATTGTTTTCGGATTTAATAAAGGGTCACAAGTTTTTGATGTACGCTCATATCATGCAGAACTAAAATTGATTACATTACAAGAAATTGAAAAAGCATTAGGAAAACCATCTTCAGTTAAAGAGAATGGTGAAGATAAAATATATGTATACAAAGTAAATAACCAGTATGAGCTGAAATTTGTCATTCCAAAATCGACTGGTAAGGTAGATCATATTTCTGTATTTTCACCAGAGGATAGTATTAATAAAATGGCAGGATAAGAAATTAAGTGATTTCAAAAACACCTCACTTTCCTTAAATGAGGTGTTTTTAGTTGTAAATAAGGAACGTCTCCTGCCATATAAAACATACTTTCATACGCGAAATACTTCACTTTTGTTTTTTAATATTCATCCAATAAGAAATATTGATCTACTGAAAAAGTAGTAACCTATAAATTATGTGTAGGCTGGTTCGTGATTTTTTTACGTTCTAAATTTTGAACAAACAGTGCTTGAACAATACCTCCAATTAATAAGAAACTAGCACAAATATAAAACAGCATACTTCCATTTAACTTACTTAATAAAACTGCACCAATAACTGGTCCGCACGTTCGAGATATATCCCAGTGTATACCGTAAATTGAAAAATATAAACCACGTTTATTGTGAGGTGCAATTTCTGAAACGAATCGTAATAAGTGGTTTAGAGCAATACTTTCTCCAATGACTAAAAAGAGTAAGGTGAAGAATAACGACAATATCGTCGTTGAATAACTAAAGCCAACTGCAGCTATTGTATAGCAGGCGTAAGAAATAAGGATGATTTTCGCCATAGAAAATCGTTCAGACCATTTTACGAGGAAGATTTGTAGTATGATTTCCAAAATGGCTTTGCATGTTGAAATAAATGCGAGTATGAATACGAGATTAGGAAATACATGTTCTGCAAAAATACGATAATTCGTCTCAGTTTGTGCATAAAAAAAGCTAATAGGAAGTGTAGAAACCATAAGACCGAATATAGCATAGTGTTTAAAAATAAATTGCTTTGGTGAACTTGCCTCAACTGTTTGTTTCGACTTACTCATAGGTGGAACGGTTTCTGGGAGCTGGGTCCAAACAACAACGGCATATATCGTAAGGGTTACACTTTGCACGATAAATAAATATTCTGGGTGAGTATTATAAAAACATGCACCGATTAAAGGGCCGACTACGGATCCAATTGCTCCCATCGTTTGTAGGAGAGCAAAAATTTCTGCTTGCTGCTCTTGTTTTGTTAAATCAGCAATTTGTGCACGCTGAGCTGGAATGTATAAGGAACGCCCAATACCATTAATGACATATAACAGTGCAAATATAAAAACAGATTGAGCGAAAACGAAACTGCCGATTGCAACACCTTGTAGTAATAATCCGAGTAACATAATCTTTTTTCGGCCATATTTATCAGTAATTCCTCCAGCAATAAGTGTAAATAAAATGTCTGAAAGTGGCTGTAATCCGAAAATTAGCATAGTTATTATTACATTGCCGTTTAACATTTTATTGACGTAAATAATCATAATGAGAGCTAACATAGATTCAGTCGTTCGGGTTAATAATTCACCACACAATCTAATAAAAATAGGTTTATTGTAACGAAGTAAGAGATAATTCAATATTAATTCCTCCTTTCTATATTGAAATGATAAGATGAAAGGAGAGTTGGAAAAAGGGTAGAGACTATAGGGAGGATTTTTCACCTTTTAGGGGGAGTATGATGTTTATTTTAGATCAATACATTGAACTATGGATTGCTTATGGAAAAGGAAAAAAAGAGGGAGAACGATTGGAAGTAACAGTGCAAAATATATCTGGTACATTATTTTGTACAGAGCGCAATAGTAAGTTAATTATAAAAAAATTAGATGAGTTAAATTGGATCAAGTGGTTTCCAGGTCGCGGCAGAGGAAATCGGTCTAAGTTAATATTTCAAAAGCACCCGATATCTTTAATTTTAGATAGAGGAAAAGAAATAACGAAAAAAGGGGATGTGAAAAGCGGAAGTATATTTGTGGAACGCTATAGCTCACATTTTCCATCAGTAAAGGGAGAATATCATTCCTGGGTGGATTCAATATTTGGTCATAAGGTTGAAATGACATCTGAAGGGAGAAGAGATGTACTCCGGTTGCAAGTACAAATGAATTTAGATATCACATTAGATCCTGTATACGCTACAATGCGCTCAGAATGCCATATGGTAAAACATATATTCGACACACTCGTGTATGTAGACGGTAATACAAACATTATAGAGCCAAGACTTGCATTTCACTGGGAATATAATGACGCTGAAAAAATATGGACGTTTTACTTACGAAAAGGAGTTCACTTTCATAATGGAAAACAACTTACTGCACATGATGTTATATACTCGTTGAATCGATTTATAAAGCTGGAAAATAATGCACACGTATGGATGTTACAACACGTTGAAAGTATCCGTTCAGTGGATGACTACGTTTTCGAAATTCAATTACATACAGAAAATCGAATGTTTTTACATATGCTAAGTGCAGAACAGTGTTCTATCGTGAATGAAGATGAAGCAGGAGGGCTAATTGGAACCGGGCCTTTTCAATTATATAAAAGTAATGAAAATCTGTTCATTTTAGAAGGACATCCTTTATATTTTCGTGAAAGACCTTTTTTAGATCGTGTTGAGTTGTGGAATGTAGAACAAGGTGTAGGTACATACGATGTTTTAGTAAAGGCGCAGTATAAAGATAAAGAAAAACATAATAAAGAATTGTCTCGGCTTGAGTCGAACGTGACATATATAACATGTAATCTTACGAAAGAAGGACCAATGCAAGATGAGTTATTTCGGAAAGCGTTATATAACATCATTCATGGTTATACAATCGTTCAAGAACTCGGCGGAGAACGTGGAGAAGTGGCAAAAAAACTAATATTAGCAGGTGAAAGCATTGTAGAGATTGAGGAAGATGTAGAAAGTTTAATTAAAAGGAGTACTTATCATAATGAAGTGCTACAACTCTACACATTTACAGGACGAGATCATGTTGAAGATGCACAGTGGATACAAAAAGAGTGTGCGAAATATGGGATTCGTGTAGAAAATAATTTTCTTGATATAGAAGAGCTATTGGAAGTAAGTACGATACAAAAGGCCGATATGATGCATGATAGTGCCACAATTAGTGAACGAATAGAAGATAGTCTATTATATATGTTTCTTACAAAAAATAGTTTTATTCATGGACAAAGCAGCATGGACTTTCATGAAAAGTTGTCTCCTTATTTTAGACAAGAAGAATTAGAGAAAAGAGTTACACTGTTACGTGATATCGAGGATACTTTGTTACGTCAAATTCATATTATTCCTTTATATCGTAATAAACAAGAGGTAAGTACACATGAAAAAGTTCAAAATATAATGATTAATTCACAAGGTTGGATTGATTTTTATAATATTTGGTTTAAGTCTTGATATATAAGGGCTTTTGCACATTTTCATAAGGTGTGTAAGAGCCTTTTTTGTATGTAGGAATAGGTTTGTTTTACACATTGTTACGCTACTTGTGATAAAAGTTTATTTACAGCGTAACAGTGTTATGTTACATTATTATCAGGAAGGAGTGTTATACAGTTGAGTACAGATTTAATTTCAAAAAAAGATTTATTAGAACTAACTGGTATTTCATATGGACAGTTATATAGGTGGAAAAGAAAAAATTTAATTCCGGAAGATTGGTTTGTACGAAAATCAACGTTTACAGGTCAAGAGACATTTTTTCCGAAAGAAAAGATATTAGAGCGTATCGATAAAATCCAAACGATGAAAGAGGATTTATCACTTGATGAACTAGCTAACATGTTTTCACCGAGTGTGAGAGAAATTCTTTTAACAAAGGAAGACATTTTACGAAAGGGGATTGCATCAGAACCAGTTTTACAATTTTTCATAGAACAAACGAATAAAAGAGCAGATTTTCAATTTGTAGATATTCTTTATGTGTACATGTTAGAAGAATTACTACAATCAGGAGAGATTAGTTTAGAAGAAGGAAAAATGGTCTTGCAAGTTTTACGTGAAAATTATGAAGCAATTAAACATAAAACTTGTGACTTAATCATTGTCCGAAAGTTAGGGATTTCTACATGTTTATTAGTTTCAAACGTGGACGATTTAATTTTTGAAAAAGGCACCAAAATCGTTTTACGCGAAGCGATTATGAAATATACCGAAGCATTAAAAACTAAATTGTTGTAGTGGAGGAGAAAGTATGCGTACAGATAATTTGATTATAAATGGTTACGGTTCATCGAATGGTGGCGAGTTTCATAAAGTGCAATTAAACGGAAAAGGAACTGTGAATGGAAATGTTGAATGTGAGCAATTTGAATGTAACGGTTACGGTGCAGTTACTGGCGATTTGAAAAGTAGCAGTGCACGAATTAGCGGATCTGGTAAAGTTGGTGGCACAGTTCAAGCTGAAACGATGCGAATTGATGGAAAAGCAACAATTACGCAAAATGTAAAAGCAAACAGTTTGAAAATTGCAGGAAAAGGTACGATAGGTGGAAATGTCACTGGTGAAGAATTTAAAGTCAATGGTCAAGCTACAATTGACGGTAATTGTGAAGTGGATACTTTTTCTTCAGAAGGACAATTTACAATCGGTGGTTTATTAAACGCAGATGAAATTAATATAAATATTCACGGTACATGTCGAGCGAAAGAAATTGGTGGTCAAACGATTAAAGTAAGACATAGATCAGGTACATTTAGTAGGCTATTTAAAACAGTGTTTGGCTTGCAGTTAGAAGCTGAACTATTAGAAGGTGACAATATCGATATTGATTATGCTCACATAAGAACAGTAAGAGGAAACAATGTTACAGTAGGAGCAAACTGTGAGATTGAACTGATTGAATATACTGGTGTTCTTACTGTTGATAAAAATGCAAATGTAAAAGAAATTAAGCAGGTTTAACGGAAGGGAGAAATCAGTATGGAACATCCACATAGTCTGACAGTAAATGGTTCTGGTAATTCAGCAGGCGGAGATTATAATAAAGTGAAGATTCGCGGTGAAGGAACAATTACGAATGATATGAGTTGTAATGAGTTTAAAACGTATGGAACGAGTGATGTACGCGGTAATGTGAAAGTGAAAAATTATGTCGTGTATGGAGATAACGAAGTACAAGGAAATGTAGATGCGGAATATGTAAAAGTATATGGTAATACACAAATTCATGGTGATGCTCATATTGAAAAAACAAAAGTTAGAGGTATGATAAATATTGAAGGAAAGTTTTCAGGTGATTTCGTAGATGTAAAAGGTGCTTTAAATGTAAAGGGAGATATTGAAGTAGAAGATTTATCATTAACTGGTGGTCTTGAAAGTGATGGATTACTTAATGCTGAAAATATTGAAATTTCACTTCGTTATGAAGGCAGTAAGATAAGAGAAATTGGTGGTAAAAAAATTACCGTTCGTAAAAAAGCGAGATTTATTCCTTTTACTAGTCATGCTGGGAGCCTCCAAACTTCGATTGTTGAAGGAGATGATATCTATTTAGAACATACGATCGCTGAAGTTGTAAGAGGCAACAACGTCACAATTGGTCCTGGATGTGAAATTAGTGTTGTAGAATATCATACTAGTTTTAATCAAAAAGGTAATGCAGTCGTAAAAGAACATAAACAAATATAAGTAGTATGAGGGAGAGCAAGAGATATGGTTGAGAAGAATAATAAGCTCGGCTTTGTTGTGGCGGGCTTATTGCTAGGTATTTTAATGGCATCGATGGATAATACCATTGTCGTAACGGCGATGGGAACAATCGTTGGTGACTTAGGAGGCCTCGAAAACTTTGTATGGGTCGTTTCTGCCTATATGGTCGCAGAAATGGCAGGCATGCCTATTTTCGGTAAGCTATCAGATATGTATGGTAGAAAAAGATTCTTTATTTTCGGTTTAATTGTCTTTATGATTGGTTCGGCACTTTGTGGTACTGCTGAAAATATTACACAGTTAGGTATTTATCGTGCCATTCAAGGTATTGGCGGCGGGGCATTAGTGCCGATCGCGTTTACTATCGTTTTTGATATTTTTCCACCTGAAAAACGCGGGAAAATGGGTGGTTTATTCGGAGCTGTATTTGGATTATCTAGTATTTTCGGGCCATTACTTGGCGCATATATTACCGATTACATTAGCTGGCACTGGGTATTTTATATTAACTTACCACTTGGCATTTTAGCACTTATTTTTATTACATTCTTTTATAAAGAATCACGCGTTCATAGAAAGCAAAAGATTGATTGGTTTGGCGCAATTACTTTAGTTGGTGCAGTAGTTTCTTTAATGTTTGCGCTTGAACTAGGCGGACAAAAATATGATTGGGATTCTAGCTTTATTTTAAGTTTATTTGGTGGATTCGCTATTTTAATCATCGCATTCATTTTTATTGAACGAAAAGTAGAAGAACCAATTATTTCATTTGAGATGTTTAAGCAGCGCTTATTCGGAATGAGTACAGTTATTGCATTATGTTACGGTGCTGCATTTATGTCAGCAACTGTTTACATTCCGTTATTCATTCAAGGTGTATACGGCGGGACTGCAACAAACTCAGGATTATTACTTTTACCTATGATGCTAGGATCAGTCGTAACAGCGCAGTTAGGTGGATTTTTAACGACTAAGCTGAGCTACCGAAACATTATGATTATTTCTGCTGTTATTATGTTAATCGGATTATTCTTATTAAGTACATTAACGCCAGAAACAAGTCGTGCATTATTAACGGTTTATATGATTATTATCGGATTTGGAGTAGGTTTCTCATTCTCTGTACTAAGTATGGCTTCAATTCATAACTTCGGTATGGAACAGCGTGGATCTGCAACTTCAACGAGTAACTTCATTCGTTCATTAGGAATGACACTAGGTATTACAATCTTCGGAATGATCCAAAGAACAGGTTTCCAAGATCAATTAGAAGAAGCATTTAAAGGGATGAGCGGGGGAATGAATACAAAATTAGGGGATTCAAGAGCCATTTTATCAGAATCGGCAAGATCTCAAATCCCTCCGCAAATATTAGATAAGATTATTGACGCTCTTTCTAGTTCAATTGTTCAAACATTCATGTGGGCATTGGTACCAGCTGGATTAGCATTCATGTTCATTTTCTTTATGGGAAATGAGCGTATGGTAATTAAGAAAGAACAAATGAATAAAAAGAGTGAAACATCAAAAGCGTAATGAAAAAGCTCCTTTCCAATTGGAAAGGAGCTTTTTCGTATGTACGGTGTTAGATTAGCCTTCGATAATTTCGTATTCTTCGTCTGCAAGTAATAAAATTTGCGTTTTCTTGCCTTTGTTTTGAACTTCGATTACATCGTATGCGCCTAAGTCTCTTACTTTGCTTTGAGAAGCGTTAACCATAACTTCAATAGAATCAATTAAGATATCTTCTTCAATATATGATTCAGGCAATGCCATATCTTCAGTATCTAATACACACGCATATAGATTTTGTAAATTTTCAGCAGTTGGGTTTTGTTCCTCAACATCAATGATATTTTTTACTGCATCCATATTTTCTTCTTTTGCTTGGTACACTTTAATTTTAGCCATAATTTTAATCTCCTTTATAACGTAATCGTAGAGGCTACACCTCATTATAACGTTTTTTTTATGAAAGATGAAATTGTTATATGTATTTATAGTAAAAATTATGTGTCCTTACTCAAAATTGGTGTGATTTCCATATAAATGTACGAGTAGGTAACGATAATGTTACGTTAAAGTTATATTGTCCAAGCTTTTCTTATTTTCTTCCTATATGTATGTAGTAGCAATTCTATATAGAGAAGGGATGGAGTGTAAGTGGGTTGTGAACCGAGAGTTTCTAGAGATTTTGTTCAAGTACCTGAACTGGTAGGTTTTCGATTACTTTTATCACATCCAGCTGGAGACCCTTTAAACTACGGATTATTATTTATTAATTTTCCTGATACGATTTTTATTTTTATATTGGCATCAAGCGGATACCTTGCCATTTCGAACTGTTTAAAAATAGAGGGCGGAACTGGTGATGCCGAAATAGAAGAGATGAAAAAATGATAGAGGATGACGATAATACGTACAAGTCAGTTGTTAAATTGACTAAAGTATATAAGAACGGTGAGACGGAATCTTTTATTTATAAAAATGAGTTATAATACATGTATTTAAATGCACCCTCAAACTATTGTTGAGGGTTGTTACATAATTAATTATGTTGGTCCTTCAAGCCATTTGTTAACGAGTAAGAAATATATTTATTGTTGACTTATTTTATAGGTTGATCATTTCATAGTTAGTAGATGTTATAATCATTTTATGTTTACTGATATTTTATAAATATTCGAAGTTTCAATTTAATAGTCAATTGCTTTTATGATGAACAGGTGGGTGTGTATATGAATACGAATTATGGAGCGCTCATGAAAATGTTAAGAGTGGTTGATTCTAAAGAAGGCGGGAATGTAAATGATATATGAAGCGAATATACATACAAGAAAAAAACTAGTTTCTATGTTTGAGGATTTCAATAACGTTGTTTTACTTTCTTATTTACAAGGGCATATGGGTACTGCTTGGGTAAATGATCTTGAAAATCCAACAGTAGCACAAGTTACGGTAGGAATTTTTACATTTTACGCTGGAGACCCAAATACGAAAGAAACAGAAGAGTTATTACGTAATATTCCAGAAAGAATTTTAGTTATCGTAAATAGTGAAGAGTGGAAACAACGCTTAGAAACATTCCATGAAAGAAAAATAGATAAGTTTTTACGTTATAAATTCAAACGAAATCCAGAAGTTTTTAATCGTTCAAAATTACAATCTTTTATATCAGCACTTCCAAAAGAATATGAGTTAAGAAGAATAGATGAGCATATCGCAAATAGCCCCAAATTACATAAGATATCTGAAGATTTTACAAGTCAATTTCATTCGATAGAAGATTATATAAACCGTGGTATAGGTTATAGCATTTTATATAATGGAGAAGTTGTATGCGGTGCATCCTCCTATAGTATTTATAATGATGGGATTGAAATTGAAGTTGCGACTGATCACAATCATAGAAGAGAGGGTTTGGCAACTGTAGTTAGTGCAGCTATTATATTGGATTGCTTAGAAAATGGAAAGTATCCAAACTGGGACGCAGCGAATACTACATCTGCTAAACTAGCAGAAAAGTTAGGATATGAATTTGATAAGGCATATGATACTTATTTTGTAGATAATAGATGAGTGAAGGAGTTACATACTAAAAAATACATGCGCCCTAGTACGTAAGTCTAGGGCGCATGTATTAGTTGGTA
>NZ_JBNLYE010000152.1:0-10144 GCF_050172095.1 Bacillus sp. GMs2/2 | reverse complement strand
ACTTACAGTAATGTTGTAATATTCCCCCTCAGTCTCTGAAATCCTGCAAAGATAACTCGTCAAAATATGCAGTGACCAAATTAATATTTACCGTCAACTTTTGACAAAATTTATAAAGGACATTTCAGTACATATCAAGAATTAAGAATAAGAAGATATGTAAGGGAGGATGCATTATGACTGAACAAGTTTTATTTTCTGTTAGTGAAAACGGCGTTGCGACAATTACTTTAAACCGTCCAAAAGCACTTAATTCTTTATCTTATGACATGTTACACCCTATCGGACAAAAACTTAAAGAGTGGGAACACGATGAGCGTATTGCACTTATCGTGTTAAAAGGAGCTGGCACAAAAGGTTTTTGTGCAGGCGGCGACATTAAAACTCTTTATGAAGCGCGTTCCAATGAAGTGGCATTGCAACATGCAGAACGTTTTTTTGAAGAAGAGTATGAAATTGATACATATATTTATCAATATACAAAACCGATTATTGCTTGTTTAGATGGAATTGTAATGGGCGGTGGTGTCGGTCTTACAAATGGTGCGAAGTATCGCATTGTAACTGAGCGTACGAAATGGGCAATGCCAGAGATGAATATTGGCTTCTTCCCAGACGTCGGAGCTGCATATTTCTTAAATAAAGCGCCTGGATATACAGGACGATTCGTTGCTTTAACAGCATCTATTTTAAAAGCTTCTGACGTATTATTTATTAATGCTGCTGATTACTTTATGACATCTGATTCATTACCAGAGTTTCTTACTGAACTTGAAAGTGTAAATTGGCATAAAGAAGATGATGTACATACTAATTTAAAAGAAGTTATTCGTACATTTGCAACTGCTCCAAACTTAGAAAGCGAGCTCGCTCCTTCATTAGAAGTAATCAATTCACATTTTGCTTTCGATACAATTGAAGAAATCATCCATTCATTGGAGAAAGATGAAAGTTCCTTTGCTCTAAAAACGAAAGAAACACTGTTATCAAAATCCCCTATTTCACTAAAAGTAACATTAAAACAGTTTATTGATGGAAAAGATAAATCCGTTGAAGAATGTTTCGCTACGGACCTTATACTTGCTAAAAATTTCATGAGACATGAAGATTTCTTCGAAGGAGTACGCTCCGTTGTCGTTGATAAAGATCAAAATCCGAATTATAAATATAAACAGTTAAGTGACGTTTCAGAAGAAGATGTGAATCGTTTCTTTAACTTACTTAATGCATAAAATGAAATTGTCATGAGGGGGTGTTTCGTTCATCCCCTACCTAACTTCTTTGCTTCAGCTAAATCTTGTGCGGTGAAAATCTTACTACCCGCAAATAGCGGGATAAAATCGAAGCTATATAGTAGTGTAATTACAGCTACTATATAGCCTTTTTTATTTAATTATTTTTAACAAAATTTAATTTTATTAAATCCATTTTTGTGCTACACTGATTTTAATCAAATATTCTAAAAATAAAAAGGAGGGGCGGCTATGATAGAAAATTATCTTCTTTTCATCATTATGTCTATTTGCCTTATCATTTTACCTGGTCCAGATACAGCAATGGCTACGAAAAATACATTGGTTGCTGGTAAAGTCGGTGGAGTGAAAACAGTGTTTGGTACATGTATTGCACTATTAATTCATACTTTAGCTGCTGTAATTGGTCTTTCTGCACTTATTGTAAAGTCAGCTCTTTTATTTTCTATTTTCAAGTACGTTGGGGCTCTATATTTAATTTATATTGGTATTAAAGCCCTTTTAGCAGTAAGAAATAAAGAAGGCATTGATACGAACGATATATCTTTAAATAATGAAGATGAACACACCTCTTGCTTTCGACAAGGGTTTCTTACGAATTTATTAAACCCTAAAGTTGCAGTATTCTTTTTAACGTTTTTACCGCAATTTTTAAATCCAAATCATAATACGTTTATCCAACTACTCGTAATGGGCCTTACTTACCTCGTTTTAACAGCCATTTGGTTCGCTTTTTATATATTTTTAATTGATAAAATTAGTGCTTTTATGAAAAAACCGAAGACGCAGCGTTATATTCAAGGGTTAACGGGAGTCGTCTTAATTGGTTTTGGTATTAAACTTGCTTTTGAAAAAAGTAATTAACAAGATGAAAACCACCACTATTAATAGTGGTGGTTTTCATTTAATAACTAATTTGGCTGTTTATTTTATATTAAAACCAGCGCTCAGTTACAACTTTTTTACGTGTATAGAATTGAACGCCATCTGTGCCATTTGTACCTAAATCACCAAAGAATGACGCTTTATTTCCTGCAAATGCGAAGAATGCCATTGGTGCTGGAACATTTACGTTTACACCGATCATACCAGCATCGATATTATCACGGAACGTTTGTGCATGTTTACCGTTTGACGTATAAATAACTGCACCATTTGCAAATTTAGATTGATTTGTTAGTTTAATACCTTCTTCTAAATCTTTAACTCGTACAATGCTTAATACTGGAGCAAAAATCTCATCTTGCCAAATTTTCATTTCTTGATTCACGCCATCAAAGATTGTCGCACCTACAAAGTAACCTTCTCCAACTTCTTCATTAATTTTACGGCCATCTACTAATAAAGTTGCCCCATCTGCTACACCGCTATTAATGTAGCCTAAAACGCGCTCTTTATGAGATTCACGGATTAATGGTCCAACATAGTTCTCTTCGTTAAAGCCATCGCCTACTTTTAATTTTTTCGTTTCTGCTACTAATACATCAATGAATTCATCAGCAATTTCATCCACTACTGCTACTACTGAGCATGCCATGCAGCGCTCTCCACTACTTGCAAATGCAGATCCAATTACACCTTGTACTGTTTTCTCAAGATTGCAATCTGGCATTACAATCGCATGGTTTTTCGCACCTGCTAACGCTTGTACACGTTTTCCGTGTTTCGTACCTGTTTCATATACGTAACGAGCTACCGGCTCAGAGCCAACGAACGAAACAGCCTGAATATCTTTATTTTCTAAAATGCTATTTACAACATCTTTTCCGCCTTGTACTAAATTTAATACGCCTTTTGGGAAACCTGCTTCATAGAATAATTCTACAAGTCGCTCCGCTAAAAGTGGCGTTCTTTCAGATGTTTTTAATACGAATGTATTACCGCAAGCAATTGCAAGTGGGAACATCCATAACGGAATCATCATCGGGAAGTTAAATGGCGTAATACCAGCAACAACTCCGATTGGGTAGCGCCAAATCGATCCATCAATTCCGCTAGCGATATTCGGAAGTGCTTGACCCATCATTAAATTTGGCGTAGATGTTGCAAGTTCTACCGCTTCAATACCACGCTGTACTTCACCTGTTGCATCCGTTAGCGTCTTACCATTTTCTAGCGTAATGATTTTTGCAAGCTCATCTTTATTTTCTTGTAATAGCTGTAAATATTTATATAAATTTCTTGAACGATTTGGAACTGGTACTTTAGACCATGTTTCGAATGCTGATTTTGCCGCTTCAACAGCTTTTTCAACATCTTCTTTTGGAGATAGTGGAACGTAAGCGATAATTTTTCCAGTCGCTGGATTTGGAACTGCTTCTACTTCCGTACCTGTCGATTCAACCCACTCACCGTTAATGTGATTTTTTACTCGTTTAATTTCAGTTGTAATCATTGTATTCTCTCCTTTGTATAATTTATTTTTGATTAGAAATTAATTGCTCGCTAACTTTCTTATATAAAGCAGCCATATCATTTTCACCATATCCAGCTTGACTCGCTTCGTCATATACGTTTAGTAACATTTCGCTTACCGGTAAATGGAGTTCGCTTTCCTTAGCTAAGTCAACTGCAAATCCTAAATCTTTCTTCAATAAGTTCACAGTAAATCCTGGCTCGTAGTTTTCAGGTGCTATAAAACTTTTATAATTACGTTCATAAATTCTACTTTGACCGTAACTTACATTTAAAATATCAAACATTTTATCTAAATCCATATTGTTCTTTTTCGCTAATGTTAAAGCTTCACTCACACCAGCTGTATAAAAACCGATTAATAAGTTATTAATTAACTTAACAGTTGTACCACTATCAATCTGCTCACTAACGTGGAAAATGTTCGCGCCTAGTACGCCCATGATAGATTCCGTTTTCTCATATACCTCTTTTGATCCACCAACCATAAACGTTAATGTTCGGTTTTCGGCTCCGATTACACCACCGCTCACAGGTGCTGCTAAAAAGTCTACTTTCTTTTCCTTTGCAGCTTCCTCTAATTGTTTGTTTAACTGCGGCGATACCGTACTTGTATCAATGAAAACTACATTCGAGTGACCATTTTCAAATAATCCTTCTGCTCCAAAATATACCGCTTCAACAGCGCGAGGTGAAGGTAAACTTGTAAAAACTACATCACATGTTTCTGCTAGTTTTGAGATTGATAGACCGATAATTCCGCCTTCTTTTTCAAAGGACGCTTCCGCCTCTTTATTTAAGTCCACGCCATATACTGTGTAACCTGATTTAACTAGATTTTTTGACATTGGAAGACCCATGTTACCTAAACCGATAAAACCAATCTTTTTCATATCGCTTTCCTCCTATTTACACAATATATTTCCCGCGATTTATAATAGCTTTCGCAATTTCTCTCTTCTTCGTAAATACGTTCGTGTATAAAGGCACTAATAATTGACGGATTTCAGCTAAAATCACATTTCTATCTTGTTCTTTTGTGACAGCTGCTGAAAGTACAGAAATCGCCGCTTCTTCTACTTTACGGTATCCTTCTTCACAAATAACATCCGTTATGAGTTGCTTCGTACGTTCTTTTTCCTCTCCATTTTTACGTACCGCTTTTCTCGTACGTAAAAACGCTGATTCCATGATGTACACGTCCGTCAACATATTTGATATTACACGTGAATATTCTTGTTCTTGGTCAATTTTTAGACCTGGAGTTTTAGAGAGCGTTTTCAAAGATTGTTTCAACAATTTTTTCGCTAATAAAATGTAACGATGGTTTCTTTCTACATTTGCTACATTACTTTCTACTTCAGTATCTTCTAATTGTTCGATTTGTTTCATTAACATTTTAGCAACTGTTAATCTATTAATTTCGTTCGTTCCTTCAAAAATACGACTAATTCTTGCATCACGATATAATCGTTCTACCTCATACTCTTGCATATAACCGTAACCACCATGAATTTGTACAGCTTCATCTACGATATAAGCAAGTGTTTCAGAAGCATTTACTTTATTCAGTGCACATTCAATTGCAAATTGAGACATTTTCTTCATAAGATCTTCATCGCTCTCATGAATTGCTTCATCGATTACACCTGCTGTACGATATGCTGCACTTTCGGCTCCATATGTAGCAATAATCATATTTGCAATTTTCTCTTGAATCATCGTAAAGTCTACTAATTCCGTTTGGAACTGTTTTCGCTCTTTTCCATATTGAACCGACAAACCAATTGCTTGTTTTGCTGTTCCAATATTCCCAAAAGCAAGTTTAAGTCTAGCAAAGTTAAGAATATTAAGGGCTACGTGATGCCCTTTCCCAACTTCCCCTAAAACATTTTCAGCAGGGATGACAACATCTTCTAAAATAAGAGTCGCTGTTGAAGAACCTTTAATCCCCATTTTCTTTTCTTCTAATCCAATAGATACACCTTCACATGTTCTTTCGACAATAAACGCTGTCATTCCTTTATTTGTCTTCGCAAAAACAACGTATACATCTGCCATATGAGCATTTGTAATCCATTGCTTCTCACCATTTAACTTCCAAGCTGTTCCCTCTTCATTCAATATGGCGCTTGTTTTTGCACTTAATGCATCCGAACCAGCATTTGGCTCAGTTAAAGCATAAGCCCCAATCCATTCTCCCGATGCGATTTTCGGTAAATATTTTTCTTTTTGCTCTTTCGTTCCATAATATATGTAAGGCAATGTACCGACACCAGCGTGTATATTAAAAGAAACGCTAAACGCACCAGCGTAACCCATTTTCTCTGCTACAAGACCTGAGACAGCCTTTCCTAACTCGAACCCGCCATAATCTTCTGGTACCTCAATGCCTAATAATCCAAGTTCCCCAGCTTTCTCAAATAATTGACGAGAAACTTTATAGTTATGTTGTTCAATATTCTCCATTTGTGGAACAATTTCTTGTTTAACGAATTGTTCTGTCGTTTTTGCGATTAAATCTTCATCACCTGAAAAATCTTCTGGTGTAAAGTAAGTATGATTTATATCTTTATTAAGCGAAAAAAATTCATCCCATGGTAACTTCGTTTTCTCCATATGTATCCCCCTATCATTCGGCTTTCATAGCTTTTTGCTTATGCTCGTCTACGATGAGTGGAATATCTTTTTTGAAAATAGAAGGCGATAATTTTTCACATCAAGCATTTTATTTTGCCAAAGATGTATTTTCATCGCCTTCGCTGCTTTATCTATTGATCTTCTGATAATACTGTTTTTGCAATACCAGTATCTAACTCTTCAAAGTCATGATATGAAATTGTTTCGTATAATTCACTTCTCGTTTGCATATTAGAAAGTGCATCTTTTTGAGAACCTGTTTCTTTAATTAAAGCAAACACATTTTCATATGCTTTCGCTGCAACGCGAAGTGAAGTTACAGGATAAATAACCATTTGGAAGCCCATATTCGCAAATTCCTCTGCACTATAATATGGAGTTTTTCCGAATTCAGTCATATTCGCAAGCAAAGGTGCATTTACCTTACTATTAAATAGACGGAATTCTTCCTCTGATTGAAGCGCTTCGGGGAAAATTGCGTCTGCACCTGCTTTTACATATGCATTTGCTCTTTCAATTGCTTCATCTAATCCTTCAACGCCGCGAGCATCAGTACGTGCTACAATGTATAAGCTCGGTGCAACTTCTTTAATCGCTTTAATTTTTTGAACCAATTCTTCTGTAGTAACAAGTTTCTTACCATTTAAATGTCCACATTTTTTTGGTAATTGCTGATCTTCAATTTGGACAGCTGCTACTTTCGCTTCCACCATTTCTACAGCTGTTCTCGCCACATTTAGTACACCACCAAATCCTGTATCAATGTCAACAAGAACAGGTAAGTCTGTAGCTCTTACTAAATCTCTTGCTCTCTCAGCCACTTCAGTAGACGTCACGATACCTAAATCTGGTAAGCCTTTACTTGCAGTATAAGCAGCTCCTGATAAATAAAGAGCTGAAAAACCTGTATTTTTTGCAACAAGAGCTGCCATTGCATCATGAGCACCTGGAATTTGCAAAATTTCATTTGCTTCTACTAAAGCTCGGAATCGATTCGCAAGCTCCTCTTGTGTTGACTGCTTTTTCACAACCCAAGCCATTCTAAATTCCCCCTATTATTAAATTAAGAATAGATCTACAAATTCGTTTACATTCATATTTTCTAGTTTTTCTTCATTTAAACAAACTTCATGAATTTGTTCTTGTTGCTTACTAGAATAATGACCTGCCATATTTGCAGTGAATTTTTGAACAACTTTTGGAATTGCTTCGTCTCTACGGAAGCGGTGACCAAGTGGATATTCACATTCCACATTTTCTGTTACTGTGCCATCTTTAAAGTGAACTTGAACAGCGTTGGCGATTGAGCGCTTGTTCGGGTCAAGGTAATCTAAACTGTACTGTTTGTTTTCAACAACAACCATCTTATTACGTAATTCATCTACACGTGGATCGTTTGCTACTGCATCTTCATAATCGTCTGCAACGATATCTCCTTTTAATAAACCAATTGCCGTAATGTATTGTAAGCAATGATCACGATCAGCTGGGTTATTTAATGGACCTTCTTTATCAATAATACGAATTGCTGATTCATGAGTTGTAATTGTAATACGGTCAATTTCATCTAATCTCTCTTTAATTTCCGGATGCAACTTCACTGCACATTCTGCAGCCGTTTGTGCATGGAATTCTGCTGGATATGACACTTTAAATAATACATTTTCCATTACATATGACTCTAGTGGTCTTGCTAATTTTAATTCTTGTTTATTGAATAATACATCTTGGAATCCCCATCCTGGCGCAGATAATGCTGTTGGATAACCCATTTCACCTTTTAGAGCAGTCATTGCAAGATGAACACCGCGGCTCGTTGCGTCACCTGCAGCCCATGATTTACGTGAGCCCGTATTTGGAGCATGACGATATGTACGAAGACTAGAATTATCAATCCACGCATGTGATAATGCATTAAAGATTTCTTCACGTGTTCCGCCAAGCATTTTCGCAACTACTGCAGTTGTTGCTACTTTTACATATAATACATGGTCAAGACCAACTCTGTTTAAGCTGTTTTCTAAAGCAAGCACGCCTTGAATTTCATGTGCTTTAATCATCATTTCTAATACTTCACGTACTTTTAAAGCTTCTTTTCCTTCTGAAATACGAACACGGCTAATATAATCTGCAACTGCTAAAATTCCGCCTAGGTTATCAGATGGATGTCCCCACTCTGCTGCAAGCCAAGTATCGTTATAGTCTAACCAACGGATCATACATCCGATATTAAATGCACCTTTTACTGGATCTAGTACATAAGACGTACCTGGTACACGTGTACCATTTGGCACGATTGTTCCTGGCACAACTGGTCCTAGTAATTTCGTACATTCTGGATATTGCAGTGCTAAAATTCCACATCCAAGTGTATCAAGTAATACGTAACGAGCTGTACTGAATGCTTCTGCACTAGTAACCTCTTTATTTAATACATAATCGGTAATCTCTTCTAATAATGCATCTTTTTGCTTAATTTCATTTGTTTTAATCATGCTATTCTTCCCTTTCTGTCGAAAATTCGTTATTATTAATGATGGGTGTCGGTCAAACACCCATCTGGCGGGCGGCGCTAACAACTCCCCAGTTGTTCTTATTTACTAAGTACATGTCGCTCGCCAATATAATTTACACGTGGACGGAACAAACGATTATTTGCATGTTGCTCAATAACGTGCGCACATAACCCCACTGTTCTAGAGCTAAAGAAGATTGGTGTGTAAAGTTGAATTGGAATACCTAGCATCCAATATACTGGAGCTGCATAATAATCAAGATTTGGATAAATTCCTTTTTCTTTTTCCATAATCTTTTCTCCAGCTTCACACATTTCATATAGTGTATAATCACCTTTTACATCACATAACTGTTTTAAAGCTTCCTTCATCATAAGTGCTCTTGGATCCATCTTCTTCATATAAACACGGTGTCCAAAGCCCATAATTTTTTCTTTGTTATATAGTTTCTTCTGTAATAACTCTTCAAATTTCTCAACATTACCAGCTTCTAAAAGCATGTACATAACCGCTTCATTTGCACCGCCATGTAAACTTCCTTTTAAAGATGCAACTGCACCTGTTAGAGCACCGTATAAATCTGATTGTGTTGATGCAATAACGCGAGCTGTAAATGTAGAGTTTGGCATTTCATGCTCACTATATAAAACAAGGGAACGATCAAAGATCTTTTCCTCAAGTTCAGTTGGTTTTTTACCAGTTAACATATAGAAGAAATTCGCACTATAAGATAATTCTTTAAGAGGTTCAATTGGCTCCTCATTATTTAAAATATGATAGCTATTCGCTACAATGTTTGGCACTTTACTTAACAGCTTGTACCCTCGGCTTTTATTCACTTCTAACGAGCGGTTTTCGATATCATTATCGTAACCAGCTAACGCTGATACACCTGTACGTAATCCATCCATGGGATGCGTCTCTTTAGGCAATGCCTTTAGTACGTTGAATACACCTTCTGGTACTGCATATTCTTCTTTTAATTTCTTTTCAAGTGTTGCTTTTTCATCTTCATTCGGTAGATGTTCCTCCAATAAAAGGTGCACAATGTCTAAATACTCTTTTGTTTTTGAGAGTTCGATTAAGTCATACCCTTGAATTACAATTTCACCTTTTACTGTGTCAAGAAACGAGATTTTCGTCTCCGCTGCCACTATACCATCTAATCCCGGGGAAAATTTTTCTTCAGCTTTCATCATTATTTCCTCCAATCCTAATAGATCTTCGTGCACATAACTGTAAGCCTTTACAATATTGTGAAACTACATTTCTATTTCAATGTATCAGAGTTTTTAGAAGATTTCAATTTATTTTATAATG
>NZ_JBNLYE010000151.1:0-10149 GCF_050172095.1 Bacillus sp. GMs2/2 | reverse complement strand
AAGCAATTAGTTTCTTTCTCCTTTTGTTTTGCTTAATTGTAGTAAATGAAACGTATGCCTATTCACCAAAATCTTTACCAATCTCTCAAAACTCTGATCAATGGCAAGTGAATATTGATAAACCGAAAAAAACAAACAAGAATATGCTTCAAGCTAAAAAAGATGAATTTCAAACATATCATTTTTCAGTAAAGAATGTCGGGAATAGTGAAGTATATAATGTAAACGTCGAAGTATTCCGCAACGAACCAAATAAGAAAACGAAATATGAACTCTTTTCCCTAAAGGAAAGTCGTTTGGCAAGTGGAAAAACTGGATTTGAACACGCTAATTTACCCGTTGCTACAAAAGCAGATGAAGTTGATGTTATTATTACATGGCAAGAACACCCATTCCGATCGATGCGAAATGGTCAAAAAGTTGAATCTAGCAAATTTAAAGAGCATTTTGTTTTTAAAGAAGCTAAAAAGTAAATGGGATACGGATATATTCACACTATCATTGATATAGCTTTATTTACTAGTACCAGTTCGTAAGCAAATTAAAAAGTCGTGGCTTATAAATGCCACGACTTTTTATATTAATTCGTACTAATACCTCTCGCTGCCCAAATGCGATCGATATCAGCAGCATGTTGTCCGCCATATAAAAGAGCATCCGCTTGCTTAATCGCTTTTGCTCCATCACTGAATTTAGAGTTTGGTGTTAATGACCAGTGCGATTGTAAAATAATTTTCGTTGCTACATCACGTCCAAATGCTTGTGCCATTTCATATTGGCCTTGTGCCCAAATTTCCCCATCATCATGTACCTCATTTGTAATATCTTTCGGATACACTTTATTCGTATCTAATCGGCGTAAGCACGTCGGATCTGAACTAGAATAAGCAGTCGCATCCCATTCTCCAACACATGCTTTACCATATCCAGTAGTCGATACTGCATCTTCATATGTAGCACCTAAGAAGTCGCCAAATCCTTCTCCCATCGCTCCACCTTCTGCTGAACTACCAAAGCCAGGAACTTGGTTATCTTGAATCGAATGCCCATACTCATGTGCGATAATACCAGCATCTTCTGCATCATCAACACCGCCAGTACCGAAAGTTAAAGCTTTTGTTGATGGAGAATAGAATGAGTTATCATCAGTTGTACCATTAACATTCACTTTTATCGAACGGTTATTAATATTTTTAAAACCTAGACTTTGAATGTAACGTTGCAATGTATCAATATGATAATATGACATTACATCTTCAAAGCTATCATTTGCACGTGTATAGTTGAATTGTAAGTTTGTAGATTTTGTTTTCGCTTTTGAAGAAATCGTTACATATTCTCCAATTAAAAATCCTGTTCCATCTAAACCTTTTAACGTAACAGTTTTTAATTGGTTCGTTAGAGCTGTTGAATCTGCATCGTTATTATCTTTTAAGCCTACTTTACTACCGCTAGATACGACTGGGTTAGGTAAAAATACTTTTCCTGACCCTTCAGCTTTTCGGTTTATATCAACCTTTTTAATTAACTTTCCATTTTCTGCATCAATAAATGTTTCCCATGCACCAAATGGATTATTAGAATGGACTACAACTTTATATACTGGACGAGCAATTCCTTCTTCAACAATATATCCGAACTCTTTATCTGTAGGAGCCCATAAATTTTGCTCACTTGCTTCTCCAACATACGCCATTGATTTTTGTATTGCATCTTTTTCACTAATTTTTGTCGTTACTTCCTTCACACCTGTAACAGGCTGATAATCAGAAACAGCGAGTACTCCCTTTCCCTCTCCGTTAAGCGTAACTGTTATTTGTTTTGAAAATACAGGTGCACCATTAACAACTTGTTGGAACCTAACATATGAAGCTACTGATGTTTCTGTTGTAGAAATATATTGCAAGTCTGAAAGATCTGTTTTCAATCCATACTGCGCAGCATTTTCTTTTAAATATTCAGTTGCTTTTTTCTGTGGCGAATAAGCTTCTAACTTTACTTGCTGTTGTTTTTCCAATGCCGAAACCGTAGAAATCGTCCCCATTACTAACGGCACGGTCATTGCCATTGCCACCATTTTTTTATTAAACATAGAACCACTCCCCCTAATAAAGTAGCTCAACCTTATCCCATTACCACTAGGCAATCATTCCCCGCAAAACGGATGGATAAAAATTGAATCTACGAGTAATTCTCTATGAACACTTCTATTACCTTTCCATTTAGGGTAAGTGAAATTTTCTCAATATTTATGTATGAATTGAACACAATACTGTAGAAATATATTTCTACGGTATTGTGTTCGGTACGCTATGAAAAAAGACAATTGCTAGTGGTCCTATCGAATGTATAGTCAAATAAATTCTAATCATACAAAAAAGGAAGTTGGAATCATTCCAACTTCCTTTTTTCTTTAATTAGCTGCACTTAATTTAATTCTAAGTTTTGTTTCACCTAAAGAAAGTTCATCGTCTTCGTTCGTTAAGTGACCAAATGTAAATTGTTTAACGAGTAAGTTTTCTTCCAATAAATCTTTATGGTTCGTTAACGTTCGCTGTAGTTCTTCTTCTGTATCAAGAATAATATCGACTCGTAAATTAACTGGTAAATTCAACTGTTTACGATATTCTTGAACCGCACGAATGAATTCACGCGCTACTCCTTCTTGTAACAATTCTTCCGTTACATTCGTATCTAACATAACCGTATATTGTCCGTTAGTTGTATTAGAGAATCCTGATTTTGCAACTTTCTCAACTAACACATCTTCAGCAGTTACAACTACTTCTTCTCCTGGTGTTGCTTCGTAAACTGCTCTTCCTGTTAATACAAAGTTTTGCACTTCTTCTTGTGATAATTGTTTTAGCCAACCATTCACTGCATTCACATTTTTACCGAACTTCGGCCCCGCTGTTTTAAAATTAAGCTTCAATTGATATGATGTGTATTTTGTTTCATCGAGTTCAACATGGAACGCTTTTACATTTAACTCATCCATAACGATATCACGATAAGATTCCCAATCCATATCATTCTCGTTATGCTCAAGTAATACAAGTTCTGCTAGCGGCTGTTTTACTTTTAAAGAATGCTGATTACGGTTACTTCTTCCAAGTTCAACAACTTGTAAAACAGCATCCATTTCCGCTTCTAATTTCGGCTGAAGTAGTGATTCATTTACAACTGGATAATCGGCTAAATGAACGCTGCTTCCTTCTAAATTCAGATGAATGTCTTCCGCGACAAATGGTGTAAATGGTGCAATTAATTTACTAATTGTTACAAGTACTTCATGAAGTGTCTCATACGCAGCTGCTTTCTCAGCGTTCATACCAGATTCCCAGAAACGATTACGTGAGCGTCTTACATACCAGTTACTCACTTCATCTACAAGTGTTGCAATTTCACGAGCTGCATTCGTAAATTGATAATCATCAAGTCCAGTTCTCACTTTTTTCGTTGTACTATGCAACCTTGATAATACCCATTCGTCTAATTTTGTAAGCTTTACATCATACTTTTCTTTCGGATTATACTCATCTAAATTTGCATATAAAACGTAGAAGCTATACACATTGACTAATGTATCTACAAATTTAGATTTCGCTTCCAGTACTGTTCTTTCAGAAAAACGCTTCGCATTCCACGGGGCACTATCAACAAGTAAAGCCCATCTTAGCGCATCTGCACCAAACTTATCTACTAAATCAACTGGGTCTAGTGCATTCCCTTTACTTTTAGACATTTTCTGTCCTTCTTCATCTAAGACATGCCCTAATGATAACACTCGTTTATACGGTACTTTTCCTGTATATAGTGCTGAGACTGCTAATAAACTATAAAACCAGCCGCGTGTTTGATCAATTCCTTCTGCAATAACATCCGCTGGAAACTGCTCTTCAAATAACTCTTTATTTTCAAATGGGTAATGATATTGTGCAAATGGCATAGAACCACTATCAAACCAAACATCAATCACTTCTGGTGTACGATTCATTGTGCCTCCGCATTTCCCGCAGCACACTTGCACTTCATCTACATACGGCTTATGCAATTCCAAATCTTCCGGTGTTTCTTTCGTACTATGCTTTCTTAATTCGGCAATGCTCTTCGGTGCGAACTGATGATTACAACTTTCACATTCCCACACGTTTAATGGTGTTCCCCAATATCTATTTCGGCTAATATTCCAGTCCACCATATTTTCTAAAAACTTACCAAAACGTCCATGTTTCATATGATCCGGATACCAAGTAACAGAATCATTATTTTGTAAAAATGTATCTTTAATTGCAGTTGTTCGGATTAACCAACTTTCTCCTGCATAATAAAGTAGTGGTGAATCACAACGCCAGCAATGCGGATAGCTATGTTCATATTTTTCTTTATGATACAGTAAACCTTCCTTCGCTAAATAACGAACGATATCCACGTCACAATCTTTTACAAATCTCCCTTTCAAAAATGGTACCGCTTCTGTATACTCACCTTTTTCATCTACAACGTGCAAGAATGACAATCCTTCACTTTGAACGACTCTATAATCGTCCTCTCCATATGCTGGAGCAATATGAACAAGTCCTGTACCACTATCTCCCGTTACAAAATCTGCTGCAATAACGCGGTAACCATTTGTAACTTCTTTCATCGGAAATGGCGCTGTATAAGATGTGTTTAATAATTCTTCGCCTTTATGAACAGATAATACTTCATAGTTCTCTTTTAATACTTCTTGTACACGTTCTTTCGCAACAATATATACATGACCTTCTTGTTTTGCTTTAACGTATTCCATATTTGGATGGACAGCAAGCGCAACGTTTGCTGGAAGTGTCCAAGGTGTTGTGGTCCAACCTAAAAAATACTCATTTTCACTATCTTTCACTTTAAACTTCACAGTTGCACTTAAATCTTTTACTGTTTTATACCCTTGTGCAACCTCATGTGAGCTCAATGAGGTTTGGCAGCTTGGGCAGTATGGTGAGACTCTATGTCCTTTATATAACAATCCCTTTTCATGGATTGTCCCCAAAATATGCCATACACTTTCGATATATGGATTCTTTAAAGTTACATATGGATCATCCATATCTACCCAATAACCGATGCTTTCAGTGAATTCACGCCACTGCTTCTCATATGTGAAAACACTCTCTTTACACTTTTGAATAAATGGTTCAATGCCATATTCTTCGATCTCATGTTTACCAGAAATACCAAGTTGCTTCTCAACGCCTAATTCTACAGGTAAACCATGTGTATCCCATCCCGCTTTTCTTAACACTTTATAACCAGCCATCGTTTTATATCTTGCTACTAAGTCTTTAATTGTTCGTCCAAGTGCATGACCTACATGCGGTAGTCCGTTCGCCGTTGGTGGTCCTTCATAAAATACGAAAGACTGTGCGCCTTCTCGATTCTGAATTGATTGTTCGAAAATATTTTGTTCGTTCCACTGTTTGCGAATTCGCATTTCTCTTCCTACAGCTGATTCTTTTACATCTACTTTTTCCATATACAATCACTCCTTTGAATATTTTAAAGCACACAAAAAACCCGTCCCTATAAAGTAGGGACGGGTTTACCCGCGATACCACCCTAATTCTATTAGCTTTTTCACTAATAGCACTTAGCAACGTACTATCATACGTGTTCTTTGTAACGGTAGACATCCGTCCGGGCTTACTTACTTTCAGCCTCAGCTCCTCGGAGATGATTTTCAAATAACGTCTGCACACCGGCTTTCAGCAATATACCGGCTCTCTGGAGAACAGCTCACTATTTTACTCTTTCTCGTCTTCAGATTTGTATACTTTGTTAAAAGTTATTTTATGCCATTTAGCAACTAATTGTCAACTAATTCAAAATATATCCTTATCTTTTTCCCCTATTCTTATACAATTACTTTTCAAATTCTCGCAATGCTGCTAAATTTTCATCATCCTCAATAAGTTCAACAAAGAATCCCGAGTCATCCTCACGAAGGACAATTTCAAGCTCTTCCTTCGCCTCTTCATTTCTATTTAACTGTGCTAAATAACAAGCACGATCATATCTTGCTAACAAATCACTTGCATCCATTGTTAATACTTCATTTGTTATTTTTTCTGCCTTTAGTGTTTGGCCGGCACCATGATATGAAGACGCTAAAGAAAGAAGAATTACTGTTTCATTTGGATGATGTATAGAAGCATTTTCTAATACTTGAATTGCCTCTTCAAACCTTTCTTGACTTTGATATATTTCTCCTAAAGCAAGAAATGCTCTACTTACAAACGGTGTTTGCTCTGTTAATTGTAAGATAATCTTTTCTGCTTTTCTTTCTTCCCCTGCTTTAAAGAATACTTGTGCTTGCAGAAGAAGAGTATCATAATCATCTGGTAGTTCTCGAACCATTTGTTTCGTTAATTCCAAAGCATCTCTTAACATATCTTCTTCCTCGCACTCAACGAAAAGATTTACAAGTTGCTTCGCTACGTCATAATCCCATTTATTTTCTAGTGACGTGTGCAGAATCTCTATTGCTTCTTTATTCATCTCTACATTCTCATAAAATAGCGCAAATCGCTGTGCTGCCATACTATTTTTCGGATTTAACTTTAAAGAGATTTCATATAAATCAATTATCATAGTAACCATTGAAATTTCTTTCGCACGATTTTTCATACGATAAAAAGCTCTCGTAATGATAGATCGTTTCGGCTGTTCATGCAGCTGGCGTTCAATCCATATTTCCGTAACCGCAGCTGCAGCATACATGAATGCTGCACTTCTTTCTGCTTTTTTCACCTTTAATGTATGAAGAAAATCTCGTATGTTAGACAATTTTTTATGTTGCTCTACTGCTTTTACATAAACATCAAATATACGTTCATTATCAAAATCTTTTTGTATTACTTTCATTGCAACTTCAATTGCTTTTACATTTCTTTTTTTCACTAATACTTTTGCATAATGATATAGTACTTCTATATGCTCACCATCTAATTGTAGCGCGTATTCAATCTGTGCTTGTTCTTTATCTGTTTCATTCATCGCTCCGTACACATATGCAATCGCATCTAAACGCCATATTTCAGGTACTTCGTCCGCTAATTGTTCTAGTTCAATCAGCAATTCTTCCTGAAGGTTCATTTCTACTGAAAGCTGTGCCAAATATTCCATATTAATATGCAACGGCTCTTCTTTCATCGCCTGAACCATATGACTTTGTTCTTTAGAACGGTTTTCTTCTTTTTCGTATATTTCCGCAAGCTGTAAATGTACACCTACGAAATTCCCATCAAGCTCTAAACATGTTTCATACGCCTGCTTTGCTTCCGTCAATTGCCCTAATGCCATAAGTGTTTCGCCAATTCGGTAATACGGTAATGCCGTTTCCATTTGTTCTATCGCCTTATTATATCTTTTCATCGCTTGGCCGTACTGTCCAATAGATTCATACAAAATACCTGCATAACAACCGTACTCACTTACTTCATTTCTTTCTTTGTGTAACGTTCTTAAAAATGCTATACCTCGTTGTACAAATTCCGTTCCTTTAATTCGATTCACATATTCATCTAACGCACTTGCTACATTATAATCACTTTTCTTTATACCATTTTCTAACTTAGATAGCGCTACTTTAAATCCTTCTTCATTTCCACCAAGTTCAATTTCAGCATCCCATAAAACCATTCCTGCATTCATGAGGAAATCTTGGCTCTTTTCAATTTGCTTCTCAAGACCAAGAATATATTCTTTTGCTTCCTTATATTGTTCTCTTGCCATATAAACTTGTGTAAGTCCGAAGTGAGAATAAACATCCTCATCATTTTCTTCTAAAGCACGCTTATACAATACTTCTGCTTCTTCCAAGCTATCATTTTGAAAATGATAGTCACCTAATTTTACGTAAAGAGGTGCTTTATCATCACAATTCTCAATACCGTTTAATAAAATTTCTTTCGCACTTTCCTCATCCTTCAAATCAGATTCGTATATTTCCGAAAGTTTCGTATAAATGTAAGGTGCATTACTATCCAAATGAATCGCTACTTTAAGCCCTTTTATTGCTAAATATAATTTCCCTAGTTGATGTGCACATCTCGCTCGTTCATACCATACATGCGCTTCATATTTATACTCTTTTAACAAGTCATTAAAGATTTCATATGCTTCTTCATATCTTTCTAAATCTATTAATATTAAACCGTGATTTGTTAAAGTGAACCTTTCAGGACTACGCTCTAACGCAACTTGAGAGTATTGCAATGCTTTTTCAGATTGATCAATATACATATAGGATAAAGCGAGAAAACTCCAAGCAATAGGCTGATCTGCGTCTAATTGTAACGATGAACGAAAGCTTGAAATCGCTTCTAGATAACTTTCCTGTTCAAACGCATATCTTCCGTTTATTAAATGATATAAAGCACGATTATTTTTCTTCTCAACGCTTGTCAGCATTTGCTCCGCTTTCTCTACTTCCTGAAGACGAATAAAACACTGTGCACCATGCAATTTAACAAAGTCCGAGTTCGGAAACTTTTCCATTAACTTATCGATACAATATAAAATAAATTCTTTATCTACTTCAACATCTAAGTGCTTTATCGTATATAACCACGTATTTGGATTATCACTCGTTTCTTTTAAAAATTGTACTAAGTTACTAATTCCCTCTTTGTCATGTTCATCTAAATGATCCGTAAGAGAAAAAATAGATTTAAAATAACGATCTTCTTCTTCACTTAGAAACGCTAGTTGCTCCTTCTTTTCTTTCGGAACAAACGTGATTGCTAAACAGCCTGTATAACGATATTTTTCTTGTAATTTACTATATTCCACAAGAACTGGTTCTATAAAGTTTGGATCTTGAACATAGAAAGCTTGCAATGTATCATCATATCCAGATAGAACTTGTACGTGTGAAGCATGCTCAATATCTATACTTAATAAAACAGGAATTCCTTCGTCAATCAGTCTCTTATAATTCTCTTCATTCCCTTTAAAATAACGATATTCATAACCTAATTCTTCTAAATAAGAAACAGTATCTGAAAACTTCGAACCTGTCATATCAAAAATAAACTCTGCTATTTCATCTTGTGTACGTTTCTCTCCCCATATACGCAACATCATCTCTAAACTTGTCGGAACACAATAATTATCCTTTTGTACAATAGGAACTATCGGCAAGTGAACCTTTTTTCCATCCGGATTTTTTTCTAAATTATGATATAAAGATTCTTTTAAACTCTTTTCTTCTTTTAATAGTTTTTGTAAATCTGCAAATTTATTCATTTTGTACAGTGCTTCTGCACGTAAATGTACAAAGTAAGTATTATAGGCATGATATGGCAGCTGAGTATTTATGTTATCTATTACCGCTAACATCTCTTCATATTGCTCTAAATCTAATAAATACTTTATCTTCTCAAAATGAAAATATGGTACTTGTGGGAATTTTACAATCGCATCATCGATTAACTGTATCGCGCGTTTTTGTTCTCCTTTATTCGCATACAATTGTGATAATAAATAGGTAGATAACTCTTCACAATCTTCATGCTGCATGCCAGCAATAAATTGTTCTTCCGCTTTCTCCCATTCACCTGTATGCATATAAACGTAGCCCCATTTATCAAACACTGCGCGCGCACTGTACTCCTCTGCTTTTTGCATATACATTAACGCTTCTTCGTTTCGTTTCATTTCTAAAAGACATCGTACTAACGTAAAATATGTTTTCGCTAAAAAATCTGCATCTATTTCTTCTTTACTTAACTCTTCTAAAGAAGATTTTAACAACTGCTCTGCTTCAAGAATTTTCCGCTCATCAATTAACTCATCACAATATAAAGAGAGCGTTCTCATATTTGGGAATTTTTTATAAGCGTAACGAATGAGGAATGAACTGTATTGGTGCATAAGCCCTTCATCAGTAAGGCGAATTAATATATCGAACTCCTTATGCGAAGGAATATTGGCAAGCCAATTCTTCACAGAGGATAAAGTATTCGTTTCTTTTATATATGCAATTTCATTATTTATTTCCTGTAATCCATCTACAAATCTCTTGTCTTTTAAACAAGTTTCTAACTGCTTAAAATCTAGCATGCATTCACCTCGAATTTATATTTATACTGCTACTTGCTTAGATTT
>NZ_JBNLYE010000150.1:0-10162 GCF_050172095.1 Bacillus sp. GMs2/2 | reverse complement strand
TAACTTCTGCTATATAGCAGTTGTTTTTTATTGGACATTATGGTACAATAACATTTGTCTTTGAAAAGAAGATAATTATTCCGATGGGCTATAGCCAAGCGGTAAGGCAACGGACTTTGACTCCGTCATGCGCTGGTTCGAATCCAGCTAGCCCAGCCATTTACGAGCCATTAGCTCAGTTGGTAGAGCATCTGACTTTTAATCAGAGGGTCGAAGGTTCGAGTCCTTCATGGCTCATCATTTTTGCGGAAGTAGTTCAGTGGTAGAATACAACCTTGCCAAGGTTGGGGTCGCGGGTTCGAATCCCGTCTTCCGCTTAATTAATAAGGGGCCTTAGCTCAGCTGGGAGAGCGCCTGCCTTGCACGCAGGAGGTCAGCGGTTCGATCCCGCTAGGCTCCATCTAAATAAAAAAGCTTACATCATATGATGTAAGCTTTTTTTGTTTTTAAAAAGACAACTTTTATACTTGTCGTTTAAAATGAAGAAAACGTAAAAATAAGGGATGGGGAGATAATTGTGAAAGTTGTTATTGCATCTGATTCATATAAAGAAAGCCTAAAAGCTATAGAAGTATGTGGAGCTATTGAAAGAGGTTTTAGAGCAATTTTTCCTAATGCAGAGTATGTGAAAATACCAATTGGAGATGGAGGAGAAGGGACGGTTGAATCACTTGTTGATGCTACAGGGGGGAGAATTATATCAATTAGTGTGACAGGACCGCTTAGAGAAGGTATACAAGCTGTTTATGGCATTTCTAAAGATAAAAAGACAGCGTTTATTGAAATGGCAGCAGCATCAGGATTACAGCACGTTCCAGTTGAAAAGCGCAACCCACTTATTACAACGACAAAAGGAACAGGAGAACTTATATTACATGCGTTAGATCAAGGAGTGGAGTACATAATTTTAGGACTTGGAGGAAGTGCTACAAATGATGGTGGGGCAGGTATGTTAGCAGCTTTAGGAGTAAGATTTATAAATGACAAGGGTGAAGTAATAGATCCATCTGGAGGCACATTACATTCGATTGTTGCTATTGATTTTTCACGAATGGACCCACGCTTAAAGGGGGTAAAGATAGAAGCGGCATGTGATGTGGATAATCCATTAGTCGGAATGCAGGGAGCATCTTTCATATTTGGGAGACAAAAGGGTGCAAATGTAGAGATGATGAAAGAGCTAGATGAGAATTTACAACATTATGCGAATATGCTTAAACAATATGTATCTTTTGATGTATCTGAAATACCTGGTGCAGGGGCAGCGGGAGGAATGGGAGCGGCTGTTATTTCAGTGTTAAAGGGAGACTTGCGGAGGGGCATTGAAATTGTATTAGATTATACAAATTTCAATAAACATATAGAAGATGCAAATCTCATTATAACTGGTGAAGGTAGAATAGATAAACAAACTGCATATGGAAAGGCTCCTGTGGGTGTTGCGGGGCGTGCGAAACGTTTTTCGGTGCCTGTAATTGCTATTGGAGGGTCTGTATCATCTGATTATTCAGCTGTGTACGAGAAAGGAATAGATGCGGTATTTAGTATTACAACGAGACCGATGACACTAGAAGAAGCATATAAAGTAGCAGAAGAAAATATTGAAATGACAACAAAAAATATTGCAATAGTATGGAAAATAGCATCAGAAAAACACTTCTAAATGTAGGAGTGTTTTATTATTATTATTTAATAATAGTGATTGCGATTGTTTCATTAAGTTAACTTTATACATAGAATAGTCTTAAAATTTGGTTTTCAGCATAAATATAAGTGAATAAATTGTATATCCATACAGAAAAATGTCGAGTTGAGTCAGACTATATAAAAGATTTAAAATATTTAGTGAAGGCATAAAAGGGGGATACTATCTATGAAAAAAGAAATCTCAGTTATTGGAGTTCCAATGGATTTAGGACAGATGCGTCGTGGGGTTGATATGGGACCGAGCGCGATCCGTTATGCAGGGGTAATTGAAAGAATTGAAGAAATTGGATATGACGTTAAAGATATGGGAGATATATGTATAGAGAGAGAAAAAGAGATAGATGAAAATACAAAATTAAGAAACCTTACACAAGTTGCAACTGTATGTAATGAATTAGCAAGTAAGGTGGATCATATTATAGAAGAAGGTCGTTTTCCACTTGTATTAGGTGGTGACCATAGTATTGCTATCGGTACATTAGCTGGTGTAGCAAAACATTATAAAAACTTAGGCGTTATTTGGTATGATGCACACGGTGATTTAAATACAGAGGAAACTTCACCATCTGGAAATATTCATGGTATGTCACTTGCAGCAAGTTTAGGTTATGGACATTCTTCACTTGTAGATTTATACGGAGCATATCCAAAGGTGAAAAAAGAGAATGTCGTAATTATCGGTGCGCGTGCATTGGATGAAGGAGAAAAAGATTTCATTCGCAATGAAGGTATTAAAGTGTTCTCAATGCATGAAATTGATCGGATGGGGATGACGGCTGTTATGGAAGAAACAATCGCATATTTATCTCATACTGATGGTGTACACTTATCATTAGATTTAGACGGTCTTGATCCTCATGATGCACCAGGTGTTGGAACGCCTGTAATTGGCGGTCTATCTTATCGTGAAAGTCATTTGGCGATGGAAATGTTAGCAGAAGCTGATATTATCACATCTGCTGAATTTGTTGAGGTAAATACGATTTTAGATGAGAGAAATAGAACGGCAACAACAGCAGTTGCTTTAATGGGTTCTTTATTCGGTGAAAAACTAAAATAAATGTAAGAAAAGCAACTGAGAAGTTGCTTTTTTTATTTGAAAATAGGCGTATAATAATGATTTATATTATACTGTACAATAAAAATGTTTGACATCTTACCAATTTGAGCTAAAGGGGGTTGTTTGTAATTGTCGTTTGTTTCATGTATGGTATAATTAACTAGTTGTTGGAAATACATACAGATAGAGCATAAAACAATATTTCAATATATGGATAGAATTGCTCGTAAGTAGGAGGAAGGGATAGCATGCCTTTTGAAGATACGACCATTTTGAAATATCTTAGTACGGCATTAGATATTGCCATTGTATGGTTTATTATATATAAGCTAATTCTTATAATCCGAGGGACGAAAGCTGTTCAACTTTTAAAAGGGATTACAGTTATTATCGTCGTTAAGATGATAAGTATTTTCCTTGAATTGCGTACGCTATCTTGGCTAACTGAACAAGTATTAACGTGGGGATTTTTAGCCGTTATTATTATCTTTCAGCCAGAATTGCGAAGAGCACTTGAGCAGCTAGGGCGCGGAAGTTTATTTTCGCGTGTTGGAACACATGAGGATGATGAACCTGAAATGGTTGCAACAGCGATAGCAAAAGCAACCGAATATATGGGGAAACGTAGAATTGGTGCATTAATTACTTTGTCAAAAGAGACCGGTATGGGTGATTATGTGGAAACGGGTATTCCGCTTAATGCAAACGTATCATCGGAATTACTTATTAATATTTTTATTCCAAATACACCTCTTCATGACGGAGCGGTAATTATGCAAGGAAGTACAATTAAAGCAGCAGCATGCTATCTTCCATTATCAGAAAGTCCGTTTATTTCTAAAGAATTAGGAACTAGACATCGTGCTGCCATGGGAGTTAGTGAAGTTACTGATAGTATTACAGTAGTTGTGTCTGAAGAAACTGGTCAAATTTCTTTAACGAAAAATGGTAAGTTGCATCGTGATTTGAAGCCAGAACAGCTGAAGGATATGTTATTAGCTGAATTTAGTGGAAACGAAAAAACGACTTCTTCGTCTTTATGGAATTGGAGGAGAAAGCGTCATGGATAAGTTAATGGAGAATCATTGGTTTTTAAAAGGGATCTCATTACTATTGGCGTGTATGCTTTTTATGTCAGCGACGTTAACTGAAAAAAATACGACATCAGGTATATTACCTTTTGCAAATGATACGAAAGAAACATTAACTAATTATGCTATTAATCTTAAGTATGATGAGGAGAAATATATTGTAAGTGGTATTCCAGCAGAGGGCGTTAAGGTGAAATTAGAAGGCCCAAAAGCATCAGTTGCTACAGCAAAAGCAAAAAAACAATTTGACATACCGGTTGATTTGCGAGATAGTCCAAAAGGAACTTATGAGATTTCTTTAAAAACGAACGGGCTTCCAGATGATGTGAAAGGAACAGTTCAGCCATCAACAATTAAAGTTACTCTTCATGAAAAGGCGAGAAAATATGTTCATGTAGATCTGAAATTATCAAATGAGGATCAGATGCCAGCGGGGGCTACTCTAGAAAAATCAAGCCTTAAACCGGATACTGTTGAGGTAGTTGGGACGAAAGAAGAAATTGAAAGCATTTCATCTGCCAAAGCGTATGTTGATTTAAAAGGTGTTAATAAAACTGTTACAAAAACGCCCGAAGTTACATTATACAATAAAGAAGGAAAACGTTTAAATGTAAGAACAAGTCCATCTAAGATTAGTGTAACGTTGAATGTGGCAACGCAAAATACAGCCAATAATACTGAAAAAACTGTTCCTGTAACGTATACGAAGAAGGGGAGTTTAGCAGAAGGATTGGCGGTTACAAATATCAGTGTTGAGCCGAGAGAAGTAACGATAGCTGGTCCAAAAGATATTTTGGATAATATACAATCGCTAGAGGGGGTCGAAGTAGATCTTAGTCAATTGACAGAGTCTACAACATTCGATGCCTCTGTTTTATTACCCAAGGGTGTAACAAGTGCCAAACCGAATCAAGTGAAGGTTTCGGTGGGAGTGCAAAAAACAAAACAAACGAAAACAAAAACGATTGATGGTATCCCAATCCAGAAAAATGGACTTTCTAAAGATGTTACTGCTCAGCTACTTTCGCCGCAAGATGGAAAGATAAGTGTTGATATTTCAGGAGAAGCAAGTATAGTAGATAAAATAACAGCTGCTCAAATAACAGCGGTAATTAATCTGCAAAATGTATCTCCAGGAACGAAAGATATTTCAATTCAAGTGAGTGGTCCTGGTAATATTTCAATAGAGCCAAAACAAAAAAGTGCTAAAGTTACTATTGTGAAGAAAGAAAAACCAGATAAAGAAGTACAGGGTAACGGTCAACAACCGGATTCAAACACCGATCAAGAAAATCAAAATGAGAAACCAAAAAATCCTGAACCTGATTCAGAAAAAGAACAGGAAAAGAATCAAAACCAAAATCAAAATCAAGATAAAGATAAAGATAAAGAAACGAGTCAAGAACCAACAGTAGATAATCACAATCAAAAAGAGCAAGAAAAAGGAGCGAATCATAATGGGTAAATATTTTGGTACAGATGGAGTACGCGGAGTTGCAAATAAGGAGTTAACACCTGAATTAGCTTTCAAAATTGGACGTTTTGGTGGTTATGTATTAACAAAAGATACAGATCGTCCAAAAGTAATTATTGGTCGTGATACACGTGTATCTGGCCATATGTTAGAAGGAGCTTTAGTAGCAGGGCTATTATCAACTGGAGCAGAAGTAATGCGCCTTGGCGTTATTTCTACACCGGGCGTTGCTTATTTAACAAAAGCACTAGACGCACAAGCGGGTGTTATGATTTCTGCATCTCATAATCCAGTACAAGATAACGGTATTAAATTCTTTGGTTCAGACGGCTTTAAATTAACAGATGAGCAAGAAGCTGAGATTGAAGCTTTATTAGACAAAGAAGTTGATGAACTACCACGTCCGACAGGTACTAATCTTGGACAAGTGAGTGATTACTTTGAAGGTGGACAAAAATATTTACAGTACATTAAACAAACTGTTGAAGAAGATTTCTCTGGCCTACATATCGCTTTAGATTGTGCACATGGTGCAACTTCTTCTCTAGCTCCATACTTATTTGCAGACCTAGAAGCTGATATTTCAACGATGGGAACTTCCCCAAATGGTATGAATATTAATGAGGGTGTAGGATCTACACATCCAGAAGGCTTAGCTGAATTGGTAAAAGAAAAAGGAGCGGATATCGGACTTGCTTTTGATGGCGATGGCGACCGTTTAATTGCTGTAGACGAAAAAGGAAACATCGTTGACGGTGATCAAATTATGTTCATTTGTGCGAAGTACATGAAAGAAACTGGTCAATTAAAACATAATACAGTTGTTTCAACTGTTATGAGTAACTTAGGTTTCTACAAAGCACTTGAAGCAAATAATATTACAAGTGATAAAACAGCAGTTGGTGACCGCTACGTAATGGAAGAAATGAAGCGCGGAGGTTACAACCTAGGTGGAGAACAATCAGGCCATATTATCTTACTTGATTACATTACAACTGGTGATGGAATGTTAAGTGCACTTCAACTTGTAAACATCATGAAAATGACGAAAAAGCCATTATCTGAGCTTGCAGGAGAAATGACGAAATTCCCACAATTGCTAGTAAACGTTCGTGTAACAGATAAAAAATTAGCATTAGAAAATGAAAAAATTAAAGAAATTATTCGTGTTGTAGAGGAAGAAATGAACGGTGATGGTCGTATTCTTGTTCGTCCATCTGGAACAGAGCCACTTATTCGTGTAATGGCAGAAGCACCAACACAAGAAGTTTGTGATGCATATGTACATCGCATTGTAGAAGTTGTGAAAGCCGAAGTTGGCGCTGAATAATTAGCTGAATTTATATGAAAAAGGAGCACAAAAAGTGCTCCTTTTTCATATGTTTTATAGACGATGAAAAAAATTTCATTGACGGTTTATCCATGTTTGTTATAAGATGGTCTTGTTCTTTTTCTCAAAGGAAATATTGTAAATTATAAAAGCGCCAGAACTACAAATAGTGTAGTTGACGAGGTGGGGTTTATCGAGATTTCGGCGGATGACTCCCGGTTGTTCATCACAACCGCAAGCTTTTACTTAAATCATTAAGGTGACTTAGTGGACAAAGGTGAAAGTGTGATGAGAGAAGAGGAACGGATGAAAACTAGCTGTATAAGTATATACGGACTTAAACCCAATCGAGAGGAAGGTGAAAGCCGTTACAAGCTTACAGGGCTAGCAATATGTAATCCGTTTTTTAGTATAAATAAAAATGGTATCGGACTATGTCGTTACATGTTCGCAGAGCAGTGTAAGCATTTGTAACGGCGACTAAACATGTGTGGAATCGTAGGATTTATTGGAGAGCAAGATGCAAAGGAAATTTTATTAAAAGGTTTAGAAAAGCTAGAATATCGTGGATATGATTCAGCAGGTATTGCAGTACAAGCAGAGAACGGTGTTGTTGTATACAAAGAAAAAGGCCGTATCGCAAAACTTCGTGAAATCGTAGATGAGAACGTAGCAGCAAGCGTAGGTATCGGACACACACGCTGGGCTACACACGGTGTTCCAAGTAAAGTAAACGCGCATCCGCATCAAAGTACATCAAAACGCTTTACATTAGTTCATAACGGTGTAATTGAAAACTATGAATTAGTGAAAAAGGAATATTTACAAGATGTAACGTTCGTAAGTGAAACAGATACAGAGGTTATCGTACAGCTTATGGAACAACAAGTGAGCACAGGATTAAGTGTAGAAGAAGCGTTCCGTAATACGCTATCTCTTTTACATGGCTCTTATGCAATCGGATTACTTGATGCTGAAAATCCAAACATGATTTATGTTGCTAAAAACAAAAGCCCGCTATTAGTAGGTGTTGGTGACAACTTTAATGTTGTGGCAAGCGACGCTATGGCGATGTTACAAGTTACAGATCAATTCATTGAGTTAATGGATAAAGAAATCGTAATCGTAACGAAAGAAAGTATTACAATTAAAAACTTACAAGGTGAAACGATTGAACGTGCACCGTTTACAGCGGAATTAGACGCAAGTGATATTGAAAAGGGAACATATCCTCATTTCATGCTTAAAGAAATCGATGAGCAACCACTTGTAATCCGTAATATAATTCAAAAGTATCAAGATGAAAATGGCGAAATTGAATTAAATCAAGACATCCGCAATGCGATTTTAGATAGCGATCGTATTTACATCATTGCATGTGGAACGAGTTATCATGCAGGTCTTGTTGGAAAACAATTTATCGAGAAGTTTGCAAAAATGCCAGTTGAAGTACACGTGGCAAGTGAATTCTCTTACAACATGCCATTATTAACAGAAAGACCATTCTTCATTTACATTTCACAAAGTGGTGAAACAGCTGATAGCCGTGCAGTACTTGTACAAACAAATGAAATGGGTCATAAAGCATTAACAATTACAAACGTGCCTGGTTCTACGCTTTCTCGTGAAGCTGATTATACACTTCCGTTATACGCTGGACCAGAAATTGCAGTTGCATCAACGAAAGCTTACACAGCACAGCTTGCAGTACTTTCAATTTTAGCGGCTGATATTGCTAAAGCAAAAGGTGAAGTTCTTGATTTCGATTTAACACACGAACTAGGACTTGTAGCAAATGCAATGATAGAACTTTGTGATCAAAAAGAAGAAATGGACGCATTAGCAAAACAATTTTTAGCAACAACGCGTAACTGTTTCTTCATCGGCCGTAGCGTAGACTTCTACGTAGGATTAGAAGGTGCGTTAAAACTAAAAGAAATCTCTTACATCCAAGCAGAAGGATTCGCTGGAGGAGAGTTAAAACACGGTACAATCGCTTTAATTGAAAATGGTACACCAGTTATCGCACTTGCTACACAAGAGCACGTAAACCTTGGAATTCGTGGTAACGTGAAAGAAGTAGTAGCACGCGGGGCTAACCCATGTATCATCTCAATGAAAGGCTTAGAAATGGAAGGTGACAGCTTTGTATTACCAGCTGTACACGAAGCGCTAGCACCGCTAGTAGCAGTTATTCCATTACAACTTATCTCATACTACGCAGCACTTCACCGCGAGTGTGACGTTGATAAGCCACGTAACTTAGCTAAGTCTGTTACTGTTGAGTAGGAGATTGGTAGGTTAATAAATATAGTTATGCGTTTGAAATAAATTTTGATAGTTTATAAAAAAGTCTGATCGTTTATAATAAATTAAAACTAAGAAAAGAACTCTGTAAAAATCATTTTACAGAGTTCTTTTAGTTATTTATTGTTTTACATAACAAATTGTTACTTGTTCGTCTATGTGGAAAATCTGTAATGCTTTACCATCTAAATTTTTAACCTCATATGATGAATAAATAGGTCTTTCCAATTTCACTTCTTGACCATTTTGAGTTCCTTTTTCCACCATTAGCGTTAACTGATGGGAAGAAACGTCTGCTTGGTATGTTCCTGTTAAGTAATTATCTTTATTTGGATAAGAACCATTTGCATATGTTTCAAATGTCTTATCTGCTTTTAGGACTAACGTAGTTTTGACTCCGTCTCCGTAATCAATACCCCAATTACCTACAAGCTCTGTACCGTCTTTATAGTTGTTCTGTACATTCTTAAACTTAGCCGAATCCTCGTCTGGTGTATCAATTTTTCCTTTGAATATACCAGTTTTATTTTGGGTACTGTATGTTTTAACTGTATTACCACTAGATAAACTCGGTGAGTTAGAAGAACTAGTACCACTTGTTGTAGAAGTAGTTGTTGAACTACCCTTAGCTTCCGCTTTTAACTTATCAAATACAGGTTTCCAAATGCGTTTTGCTTCATCTAATTTATTGTTTGCTTTATCTATGATTGCATCATCCGTATCTTTAAGCGTTTTAGAGTAATCAAATAACTTCGATACTTCTTTGAAAGATTCTTTTAACTTTTGAACAGCTTTTACAATTTCCTTATGATCTTCCTTATATTTTCCTGGTGCATCTATACGCTCTATTTTATTAAATACTTTATCTAAGTCTTTAATACTATCTCGTACCTCTTCATTTGACTTACTTCCCTTTTTATTATCCCTCACAGAAGCATCATAGTAATCTAGACGTCTTAATAAGTCTTCTTCAATGTCTACCATAAGTTGTGGGTAATCCTCAGGTAAAACCATAATCATCTTAACATCTTTACTTTCTTCTTTTGAGTTAGTTGATTTTTCCTTTGTTTCAGATGATTTACCTTCTGTCTTAGTTTCTTTACTTTCTTGTTTACCAGATTCAGTATTTGTTTTTTCTTTTTCTCCAAATAAATTAGTTACACTACAAGCTGACATAGAAACTACTAATCCGG
>NZ_JBNLYE010000149.1:0-10252 GCF_050172095.1 Bacillus sp. GMs2/2 | reverse complement strand
AGTGGTTAGAATTTCTAAAGTTGATTGGATGAATAAAAGACAGAAAAACAGAAAATTAAAATAAACAAGTTATGGAGGAGCTAAAAATGAATATTAGAGAAAGTGAACTTCCGGGTATTGGTTATAAGTTTCAAATCGTTACGAAAGGTAATGAAAAGATGGTAATTGTCATTCATGATGATGGTCGTAGAGAAATGTATCATTTTGATTCAGACCATGAAGAAAGCATCTCAAGTATTTCACTACGTGACTCAGAGGCAAGACAAATCGCTGCAATATTAGGTGGAATGGTATATAAGCCTAGGGCGTTAGAAAATGTTGAGATGGTTTTTGAAGGTTTAGCGATTGAGTGGTTCAAGGTGGAGAATACAGCTCCAGCAATCGGAAAAACAATTGGCGATCTTGAAATAAGAAAAACATATAGCGTAACAATAATCGCGGTTATGAAGAAGAACATGAAGAAGCTATTTAATCCAGGACCAGAAACAGTAATTGAAGAAGGAGATATGCTTGTAGTTTCAGGTGAGAGAGAAGAAATTAAAAAAATCATTAATGAATTACTTTCAAATAGGGGGGACTGATTAGATGGATACGTTAATTTTTGAAGTTGGTACAGCTTTAGTTTTAGTGGCAATTGCAGCAGTAATTGCTGGAAAATTTAAATTCTCAGTAATTCCTTTTCTAATCGTTCTTGGAATGTTAGTAGGACCGCATGCACCGACAATAGGTGTTATCGATCTCAAATTTATTGAAAGTGCAAGTGTAATTTCTTTCCTTGGACGGATTGGGGTTCTATTCCTTCTATTCTATCTAGGATTAGAATTTTCAATGAAAAAACTAATTAAATCTGGACGCTCTATTGCGATTGGCGGAACGATTTATATTTTAATTAACTTTTCACTTGGTTTGTTATACGGATTTATAATGGGATTCCCATTATTAGAAATCTTAATTATTGCGGGTATTATTACGATTTCTTCTAGCGCTATCGTTGCTAAAGTGTTAGTGGACTTAAGAAGAACTGGTAATAATGAAACCGAATTAATTTTAGGAATTATTATGTTTGAAGATATATTCCTTGCTGTATATTTATCAGTTGTTTCTGGTTTAGTACTTGGGGATCACGCTTCCTTCTTAGGTGCCCTTACTTCAATTGGAATTGCTTTAGGATATATGCTTCTATTCTTTATAGTAGCTAGAAAGGCTACGCCGTTATTAAATAAATTGCTCAATATTAGCTCAGATGAAGTCTTTATTATTGTAGTATTTGCTTCGTTATTCTTCATTGCTGGTTTTTCAGAAACAATTCACGTTGCAGAAGCAATTGGAGCACTTCTTCTAGGATTAGTTTTCTCTGAGACAGAGCATAGTGACCGAATTGAACATCTTGTTGTTCCATTTAGAGACTTTTTCGGAGCTATTTTCTTCTTCAGCTTCGGGTTAAGTATTGATCCGTTCTCATTAGGCGGAGCGATATGGTTAACGTTAGGTGCTGTCCTTCTTACGATAATCGGTAACTTTGTAGCAGGAATGATTGCAGGAAGACAAGCTGGATTATCTCATAAAGCATCAACAAATATCGGATTAACAATCGTTTCAAGAGGAGAGTTCTCCATCATTATGGCTAATATCGGTATCGCCGGTGGTTTAATGTCAGTACTGAAACCATTCTCAGCACTATACGTGCTTATACTATCCATTTTAGGCCCACTTCTGACAAAAGAGTCGAAGAATGTATATAAATTCTTAAATAAAATCTTTAAGTGGGATACGAAGACTAACTAAATTAAAAAAATAAAAGTACAAGATATTTCCTGCTTGTACTTTTATTTTGGTGATGAAAACAGTAAAGAGAGGTACATGATGTTAGGAGAGTTGATTCATTCGGTTTTAGTTTTTTTAGAAGGACTTGGTTATTGGGGAATTATGCTTGGATTAATGCTAGAGGTTATTCCAAGTGAAATCGTATTGTCTTATGCAGGCTATTTAGTATCAACAGGAAGCATTACATTTTGGGGCGCTGTCGCGTTCGGTACAATTGGTGGTGTAATTGCACAACTATTCATTTATTGGATTGGTCGATATGGAGGAAGACCTGTTCTTGAGCGATATGGAAAATATATTTTAATTCAGAAGAAACATATTGATTATGCTGAAGATTGGTTTAATCGTTATGGAACTGGCGTTATCTTTACCGCACGTTTTATTCCGGTTGTGCGTCATGCTATTTCGATACCAGCGGGTATTGCGAAAATGTCACATGCTAAGTTTATTACGCTAACTACATTAGCTGTTATTCCGTGGTCAATTGTGTTTGTATATTTAGGTTTTAAATTAGGAACAGAGTGGGAAAGTATTAATAAAGTTGCGGGGCCATATGTGAAATACTTTGCACTTGTTGCTATTGTTTGTGCAATTGGTTATTTTGTATTAAAAAAAATGATGAAAAAAAAGTGATTACAGAAAAGGAATCTATGTCGAAGTAGATTCCTTTTTATTGGCATTTTTTCAAGGATGAAAGAATACGTTTAATATTTACTATATTGTGGCATACATATAGAAAAAGGGTGCTTGGAAAGGGGAATAAAGAGAAATGGAACTCCAGTTTCAAAATGTATATCAACAGGTAGAGAATTGGTATGTGTTGGATTCGGAGCTTCCTTGGGATGTCAAAAAGTTGAGAGAGGATTTGTTTTCTCTTATTGAAGTATGTAAAACGCCCGTTATTTTTTGTGATACGTGTGATGCAAATGATGTGCTTCTATCATTAGGGGAAGAGGAAGAAGAGTTCCTATTCCCAGTAGGTGGTTTTTATCATAAAGAAAAGCAATTAATTTTCGTTTGTATGTGGGAAGAGTATGATCAAGTTCTCAAAACGCTACTGCATGAATTCCGCCATGCGATGCAGCATAAGAGAGATATATTGTATGTGGGAAGTGAACGGTACGAAGAGCGGTGGATTGAAAAAGATGCGAGGAAGTTCGCGGAGAGGAAATTGGATGAATATAAGAGTAGAAAGTTAATGTAAAGCATAGTGGAGAAATAGCGCTGTGCTTTTTATGCTTATTAAAAATAAGTATTTGACTTTTATTAAGTTTAGTTCTAAACTAATGATATGAAACGAGCGAGGTGATGAAATGAAAACAGAAGATAGACTAGGGCTACTATTATGGTTTCGTTTATCACGCTTTTATAATAAGAGTATTCGTGAGACGAATCAGCATTTGAAAAAATGGAATGTATCTGCCGCCCAGTTTGATGTGTTAGCTCAAGTTGGAGGACATGAACGTTTAACACAGCAAGAACTTGGAAATAAGCTATTTGTTACGAAAGGAAATGTAACGCAGCTTTTAAATAAAATGGAGCAGCTTGAGTGGATTTTTCGTGAACAAGAGGGTACTACGAAACATATTTCTTTAACAGAAAAGGGAAGAGCTTTATATGAGGAAATCGTCCCACCTCAAGAAACGTTCCAAGCAGAGAAGTTTCATAATTTAAATATAGAGGAACAAAAGCAATTATTAACACTACTAAAAAAGTTACAGTAAGAAAAAATTTTAAAATAAATCTCGAATTCGAGATAGTATGAGGTGAAGGATATGTTTAGAAAAATTGATCATAAAAATATGGGCAGAGCAAATCATGGTTGGTTAAATACACATTTTCATTTTTCTTTTGCCAATTACTATAATCCAAATAACATGAACTTCGGAGCGTTACGTGTTATTAATGATGATCTAGTAGCGGCGCAAACTGGTTTTGATATGCATCCACATCGTGATATGGAGATTATTTCTTACGTTGTAGATGGTGCTTTAACACATGAAGACAGCATGGGAAATCGCGGAACGATTGAGCGTGGACATGTTCAATATATGAGTGCTGGCACGGGTGTATTTCATAGCGAGCATAATTTAGGCGATGAAACGCTGCGTTTATTACAAATTTGGATTTTACCAGACCGTGCGGATCATAAACCAAACTATGGTGAGTTTAAATTTGATTGGAGCAAGCGCGAAAATGAATGGTTCCATATGGTATCTTCAGTAGAAGGAAATGCACCAATTCAAATTCACCAAGATGCGAATTTATACTCCTTATCATTAGAGGCTGGAAAAGAAATTCATTTTCCAGTGAAAGAAGGCCGTCAATTGTATCTTGTACAAATTGAAGGAAGCAGTGTAATCAATGGTGAAAATCTTGTTATGCGTGATGCAGCGGAAGCGGTAGAAGAAGATATTCATATTGAAGCAAAAGAGCAATCTCATTATTTAGCAATTGAATTGAAAAAACAATAAAAGGTTTATAGAAAAGAGGACATCCGATAGATGTCCTCTTTTTTTGATTGGAATTGTCTGAAAAATGTTTCTCAAATTTTCGGTAGAGGTATCAGCTGGGAAAATAAGAATTGTATAAAAGTGTCAAAAATCTTTATGGGAATGGGGAATGTTATAGTGAAAAAGCAAGTCATTTCATCAGCATTAGCGTTAACTGTTATCGCCGGGGGATTTGGAGCGTTTGGGGCAACGACAACGAAAGCGGAAGAACAAAAAATTCAATATCATCAAGAATTTAAAACACCTGCATACATAGGTGAAGAATGGAAAGCACCGGAAGGACTAGATAAAAAAGAGACGGTCTTTCAATACTTAGAGAGTAAGAAAGATATGTTTAAATTAGCAGGAAATATTGAAAAGCATTTTAATATCGTTGGGGAAGAAAAAGACGCTGAATCTGATACGACACATGTGAAGCTAGTTGAAAAACATAATAACATTCCTGTGTACGGTTCTGATCAAACTGTTACACTTGATAAAGAGAATAATGTAAAAGCATTCTTCGGACAAGTTATTCCGAATTTAGATGATAAAAATATTCCTGCAGCTGCAAGCATTACTGCGGAACAAGCAGAAACGATTGCAAAGGCAGATATTGAGAAAGAAATTGGTAAAGTAAAGAGTTATGACGGTGTGAAAAAAGATTTATTTGTATATGAAAAGGACGGTAATTACTACCTTGCATACTTAGTTAAGGCATCGATTTCAAAACCAGCTCCAGGATATTGGCATTATTTTGTTGATGCAACGAATGGAAATGTTATTGAGAAATATAACGCTGTAGATAACATTACTGGATTTGGTTACGGAGTATTAGGTGCTAGACAATCATTTGAAATTGCTCAAGATACGAAAACAGGACAATTCAACTTGTTTGATGGTAAACGAGGACAAGGTGTTCATACATTTGATGCAGAAAATATGGACGAGAACTGGTTTAATTTATTCTCACAATGGCTTGGATATACAGGAGAAGAAGTTGAAAGTAAATCTAAGTTCTTCGAAGATAAAGCTGCAGTTGATGCGCATGTAAATGCAGGAAAAGTATATGATTACTACAAAAAGACATTTAATCGTGACTCTTTCGATGATAAAGGTGCGAAGCTTATTTCAACTGTTCACGTAGGTACAGCTTGGAATAACGCAGCTTGGAATGGTGTGCAAATGATGTACGGTGATGGCGATGGAAAAACATTCATTCCATTATCTGCTGGACTTGATGTTATCGGTCACGAATTAACGCATGCTGTAACTGAACATACAGCAAACCTTGTTTACAAAAATGAGTCAGGGGCGTTAAATGAATCGTTATCTGATATTATGGGTGTTATGGTTGAGAAGAAGAGCTGGGATTTAGGTGCTGATATTTATACACCTGATAAACCTGGTGATGCGCTTCGTTCATTAAAAGATCCAGCGTCTATTCCAAACCCATTAAAACCAAGTGAAGGTTACCCAGATCACTATAGTAAACGTTATACTGGAACAGCTGATAATGGCGGCGTTCATATTAACAGTAGTATTAATAATAAAGCTGCTTATTTAGTTTCTGAAGGCGGAGATCATTACGGCGTGAAAGTAACTGGAGTGGGCCGTGAAGCGACAGAAAAAATTTACTACCGTGCGCTTACGAAATATTTAACTGCAAACTCTGACTTCAAAATGATGCGTCAAGCGGCACTTCAGTCAGCTGAAGATTTATACGGTAAAAACTCTAAAGCTGTACAAGCTGTAACGAAAGCTTATGATGCAGTAGGTGTAAAATAATAAGAGAAAAGACCTGACATCCTAGTCAGGTCTTTTCTTTATCCCGCTATCCGCAAATGATGAAATTTCCACTTTATTTAGTCGCGAATACCTAATGCGATTTTCGCCATACGTGACATACGTTCTTTCGACCACGGTGGATTCCAAACGACATTTACTTCTATTTCATTAACTTCAGGTACGTTTGTTGATAATACTTTTTTAACGTCTGATACGATTTGCCCAGCCATTGGACAACCGATAGAAGTCATAGTCATCGTAATGACAGCATTATTATTTTCATCTGCTGTAACGTCATACACTAATCCAAGATTAACGATATCAACACCTAGTTCAGGGTCAATAACAGCTTCTAAATTGGCAAGTAATTTATTTTCAAATGCTTCTTGTGACATAAGCAGCCCCTCCTACACTTTAATGATATCGATTCTCATTATAACGGAAATGAGCATAATGTGCAGGAAATGAGCTCAAAAAAATATCCCTCTTTCAAAGAAGGGATATTTTTGAACATCTATTCTGTTTTAAAATGAGATACGAGTTGATCTAACTCTTCAACTGTTTGTTTCATTTTTCTAGCAGTTACTGTCATTTCATTCATAACAATAACTTTCTGTTCAGCAGATTGCGCCGTTGCGGCAGTTTCGCTGGATACTTCAGTAGAGATAGAAGCGATGTTATTAAGTGAAGCATTCATTTCTTCAGCACTTGCAGCCATTTCTTCAGCAGTTGCTGATATATCTTGCATTTGAGTAGATACTTTATTTACTTGTTCCACAATTGTTGTGAAAGAAGTACCAGCTTCACGAATAACATTGATACCTTCAAATGCTTCAGAACGGCCTTGAGACATCATAGAGCTAGCAGTTTCTGTATCATTTTGAATTTGATGTAGTAATTGATTAATGTCTGTTGCAGCTGTTTTAGATTGTTCAGCAAGTTTTCGAACTTCGTCAGCTACGACAGCAAATCCTTTTCCGTGCTCGCCAGCACGAGCTGCCTCAATAGAAGCATTTAAAGCAAGTAAGTTTGTTTGCTCAGCAATATTAGAAATAGATTGTACAGCAGTATCAATATATTTCGTATGAGTGATTAGACGTTCAACCACTTCTGACGTAGCATTTACAGCTTCGTGTATTGTTGTCATTTGTGAAACAGATTTTTGGATAACGGTACTTCCATCGCTAGCATGTTCAGATGTGGCAACAGCAAGTTCCGCTACAGATGAAGCAGATTCAGCGATACGCTGAACACTTACTGCCATATCGTCCATTGCAGTTGAACTTTCTTCCATACTAGAAGTTTGTGATTGAATACTTGCATTTAAGTTGGACATCGAGCTTTGGACTCTTAATGTCGCCTCACGTGATGTATTCGTTTTTTCCAGCATATTTTCAGAAGCGGTTTGTACTTCCACTGATGTTTTTTGAACACGATTAATGATATGTTGTAGGTTTTCTAACATTTTATTAAATGATGTTGCGATAGCACCTATTTCATCGTTGCTATTTACTTGTAGACGTGCCGTTAAGTCACCTTCTTCAGAGGCTAATTCTTTTAGTTTTGTATCAATTTGTTGAATTGGTTTCACAAGTTTACCAGAGAACCACCATGCAAGAATAATTGCAACGACAATACAAATAACAAGTGATAGAAAGACTGCATATTCAATTCCTAGTGAAGATTGATCAATTTGTTCAATAGATTGTTCACGTAATTTAGCTTGTTCATTACTGTAATTTGTGAAGTCACCAATTACTTTATAGACCGTTCCGTTTTCTGAAGAAGCTACTTGTAAAGCTTCTTCCCATTTTTGTTCTTTTGCAAGAGTGAATACTTTTTCTTCAACGAACTTTCTCCAAGTAGACCCTAATTCCATTGTACTTTTTACGGATGAAGAAAGATTTGGATTAGAAAGAAGTTTATCTTTTGAATCCTCAAGACGTTTACTCATCTCATTAAACTTGTCTAATTCGACTTGATCATGTTGTAGTAAATAACCTCTTAAAGCAGATAGCTGTACTTGATAAGCGTCTCCACGTTCTTTCAATTCTGTTGCCAGTGGAGAAATTTCTTTTTGTAATGTTTCAGCTTTACGAGATTGGTCAATAGCAAAAAATAAAATAAAAGCTAAGGCGATGCCAAATAAAGCGCAAATCGTTCCCATCATGAATATAAGTTTTTTTCTGATACTTACAAAATTCATATAATTAAAAGCCTCCTTTGTGAAATCTTAGTATTAGAATTAATAAATGTAAAAAATTGAAAGAAAGCTTTACTCCAGTTGGAATAAAGCTTTCTTATTTCCTTTAGGAATTATAGCAGACGGAATGAGAGATAGAAAGAGATATTTTAAAGTGAAAAAGGAGAACCTGTAAAACTTTCTTTCCTATACCTTTGAGCTCGTGTCATTTTCACTTTAAGCGTTTGTTTTGAAATGAGAGATGAGAACTTCAAGTTCTTGTACGATTGTTTTCATTTCAGATGATTTGTTAGCCACGATACTCATTTTGTTTACTTGATCACCAGCTGAATGTGCTGTTTGTGATGTTTCTGCAGCAACTTCATTTGAAATAGAGGCGATATTATTTAAAGCTGCGTTCATTTCTTCAGAGCTTGCAGCCATCTCTTCAGCAGTTGCAGACATTTCTTGCATTTGCGTAGAGACTTTGTTAATGTGGTTAACAATTTCTGAGAATGAAGATCCGGCAGTACGAATAACAGTAATTCCTTCAGAAGCTTCTGCTTGACCTTGTGTCATCATGTCATTTGCTATTTTAGTATCGGCTTGAATTTGATGCAGTAAATGGTTAATGTCAGTTGCGGCTAGTTGAGATTGTTCAGCAAGTTTTCGAACTTCATCAGCAACAACAGCGAATCCTTTTCCATGTTCACCAGCACGAGCTGCTTCAATAGAAGCATTTAAAGCGAGTAAATTTGTTTGCTCGGCGATATTCGAAATAGATTGAAGTGCAGTATCGATATGATTTGTATGTGTAATGAGTCGCTCAACTACTTGTGATGTAGCGTTAACAGCTTCGTTAATTGTGTGCATTTGTGTAATAGATTTCTCAATGACTTTATTCCCATCATCTGCTTTTTCTGAAGTTGTGACAGCTAAACTAGTAACAGAAGAGGCGGACTCAGCGATACGCTGAACACTTGTTGCCATGTCATCCATTGCAGTTGAACTTTCTTCAATGCTAGAAACTTGTGAACGAATATTGTGTTCAAGAGCATTCATAGTTTCTTGGGTCCTTGCGGTATTTTCCATAGAAGCAGTCGTTTCGATAAATACATTTTCGGAAGCTTCTTTTACACTTGTTGATGTTTGTTGAACTTGTTTTATTATATGCTGTAAGTTAGTGAGCATTTGATTAAAGGAATTTGCAATGTCACCTATTTCATCTTTACTTGTTACGTGTAATCTAGCCGTTAAATCTCCATCTTGAGAAGCTAATTCTTTTAACTTCTCATCAATTTGTCGAATTGGTTTAACGAGTTTACCAGAGAACCACCATGCTAATAAAATAGACGTTAATGTACATGTAATGAGTGAGAAGAAAATAATATATTGAATAAGTGATGAAGAAGACTCGACGTCAGCAATTAATGCGTCACGTTTCTCATTCTCTTCATTTGTATATTTATTAAAACGATCTAAAAGATCATTTACATAATCTGTTTGTGCTAAAGCAATTTTTGATGCTTCGTCCCATTTTCCTTCACGAGCAAGAGGTAGTACCTCATTATCTATGACGCTACGCCATTTTCCCCCCATTAAAATAGCTTCTTTCATTCCTTCTGGGAGCTTCTTGTCACTTGTTACTTTCTCTCTAGTATCAGCTAATTTTTTCCCTTCTCGGTTGAACTTATCTAATCCTTTTTGATCATGTGATAGTAAATATTCTTGTAAACCAGCAACTTGTGCTTGGAACCAATCGCCACGTTCTTTTAAAATCGTCGCTCTTTTTGATACATCATTTTTTAACGTTTCGATTTCACTTGCTTGATTCATGGCGAATGAAAGAATAACTATAAGAGCAATGCTAAATAAAGAAGAAATGCTTAAGAGTGTGAACAGTAGTTTTTTTCGAATACTAACATATTTCATCGTTACCCCTACCCTCATTTAAACTGTTTATTAT
>NZ_JBNLYE010000148.1:0-10259 GCF_050172095.1 Bacillus sp. GMs2/2 | reverse complement strand
ATCCAAAGTAAAAGGATGAAATTACCAATTATATAGAGGAGAGTTATTCAAGGATTGCAGATAAAATAGAAAAAGAATAAGCAAAACGAACGGTAGAAAATAAGAAAGTAGATAAAAATACAAACTTAACTGTAGTGCCGAGAGAAAAGAAAAAATCATTAAGAAAACGTTAGACTCTAAAAATATAACTAACAGCAAGAAAACAAGACCGAAGAAAAGTACCAAGAAAATCTGGTTAAATGGTCACTTGTGTAGTGGCCATTTTGCTATTTGAAGGAGGCTGGGAGATTACAAGTGTTGAGTTTAGTAATGAAGATCTTAAGAAAACCGAAAATAGAAGATATCGTATGTAACATACAAAATAATGAAGAAGATAAAGAAGCGTTTATCGTACAGTATCAACCTTTTATTAGAAAATCAATCTCATCTGTCTGCCGCCGATATATTACAGAACAGGATGATGAATATAGCATTGGATTGTTTGCGTTTAACGAAGCAATTGAAAAGTATTCCTATACAAAAGGAAAATCCTTTTTAGCGTTTGCTGATCTTCTTATAAAAAGAGATGTAATTGACTATATACGTAAGGAGTCTAAACATAACTTTGTCTTTTTAAAAGAAGATGAGCAAGAGGAAATGTTAGAAATGCAAGTGTCGCTTACGGAGTATATGAAAGAGATGGAAAATAGTAACCGTAAGGAGGAAATTCTTCATTTTCAAAGTGTGCTAGCTGAGTTTAAAATCACATTCTCAGAGCTTGCTAAAGAATCTCCTAAGCATCGTGATACACGTGAGCACTTAATAGAAATTGTGAAAATAATTATAAAAGAAGAGGAAATGATGGAAGAGCTGTTCCGAAAGAAAAAGTTACCGCTTAAACAGATTGAACCGCGTGTTAGGGTAAGTCGTAAAACGTTGGAACGACATAGAAAATACATTATTGCAATGTGTATTATTTTTGCAAACAACTATACATATATTCTGGATTACATAAGAGGGGAAAAGCATGATGAATAAAGGAATTGTGATGGATATAAAAAAGCATAGCGTAGTTGTTTTAACACCAAATGGAGAGTTTATTACGTGTAAAAGAAAAGGGGATTCTTGCATAATCGGGGAGGAAATCTCGTTTGATGAGCAAGAACAAAAAGCATCGCATTTTTCGATTCCTTTCTTTTTAAAGCCTGCATCAATACTTGTTGCTTGTTTTCTATTTGCAGTTTTGTTTTTCTACAACCAACCAGAAGAAAAAGTATTTGCTTACGTCTCAGTTGATATAAATCCAAGTTTAGAGGTGAGCGTAACGAAGGATTTTCGTGTTATAGATTTGCAGGCTTGTAATGATGATGGAAGGCGTATTTTAAAAGAATTGAAGCAATGGGAAAATAAACAATTACAAGAAGTAATACGTACTATTATAAATCAAAGTCAAGAGGATAAGTATCTAACGAATGATAAGCAAGTTATGCTAACAGCTGTTGCAAAGGACAAGGCACTAGAACCACTTTTGGAAAAGGCAATGAAAGAATTAAAGAAAGAATATGAGCTAAAACATATTACAGTTGAATATCAAAGTAGCACAATGCAAATACGAGAGAATGCTAGAAAAGCTGGAATTGGCACAGGTGTCTATATAAAGCAAGAGAATGAGAAGAACAAATCACTTACGCCTCCTGTCACCCCGTCTAATCCGGTGGAAAACGAAGAAGAGGTGCAATCACAGCCGGAGTCATCTCCTGATGCAACACTCGATTTGTCTCCTGTAAAAGAGAAAAAATATGAAAAGCAAGAGCAGAAAGAACAAAAGAAAACAGAGGAACAGCCATCGAAGCAAATAAAAGAAAACAATGGAAGAGGATCTCAGCAAGAAAATAGAGGGAATCAACAGGAGAATAACAGTAGAGAAGCTCAACAAGGAAATAATGGGAAGCAGCAAGGGAATAACGGAAGAGGATCTCAACAAGGGAATAATGGAAATGGGCAAGGGAACAACGGAAGAGGATCTCAACAAGGGAATAATGGAAATGGGCAAGGGAACAACGGAAGAGGATCTCAACAGGGAAATAACGGAAACGAGCAAGGGAACAATGGAAGAGGATCTCAACAGGGAAATAACGAAAACGAGCAAGGGAACAATGGAAGAGGGTCTCAACAAGGGAATAATGGAAATGGGCAAGGGAACAATGGAAGAAATCCTCAACAAGGAAATAATGGGAATCAGCAAGGGAACAATGGAAGAGGATCCCAGAAAGAAAATGACGGAAACGAGCAAGGGAACAATGGTAGGGGGTCTCAACAAGAAAATAGAGGCCACCAGCAAGGGAATGAAAAGAAGAATCAATAGAATATGGAAGTGAGAGATTCATTTCAAAGCTAAAAGGATTTATTCCGCTATTTGCTGGGCAGCCCGATTGGTGAGGGCTGATGATTAGTGGGGGGTGAACAAAACCCCCACTGATTAAAGTTGCACTTTAATATTCTATAGTTCTATTAAGAAGGAGTATGTGAAAAATATAATGGAGAAAAACATTCAACAAGATAAAGAAAAACCTGTTTTTTATGATCCGAAAGGAAGGAGAAACATAGCTTTTATCTGGTTTCTATGTATCTCAATAGTTAGTGTAAGTGTTGTATTTTATTTTTTCTTTCAAAGTATTTTTTCAACACCAGAAATTCCAAATATGAATACCGCTGTACAACAAGATACTAAACTTGTACCAATTAATCAAAAACTTAGTGATCAGCAGTTAAAGAAGGAAGAATTTAACCCAAATACCGAAACGAAGGATAATAAAAATTTGGTGAATCCGCCGAAGGATAGTAAACATCCTAAAGAAGTGTATGGTTTTTATGTAAACTGGGATGAAAATAGTACCGCTTCTTTAAAAGAAAATATCGATTCATTAACTACGTTAGTACCAGAGTGGTATCATTTAAAAGCAGATTTAACGATTAGAAGTGAGATAAAACCTGAGATTGTAAAACTAGCAAAAAAAAATCATGTGAAGATTATGCCGTTACTTACTAACTATACAGAAAAAGCTTCCGGCCCTGATAGTGAGCTTATCCATAAGTTACTGAATTCGCCGAATGATGTGAAGACGAAATTTATTAATAATTTAGTAAGCGAAGTTAAAAAGAGTCAGTTTTCAGGTATTAATATTGACTTTGAGTCCGTACCTGAAAGTGATAAAGAAAACTTAACAAATTTTATGAAAGAACTTACTAAGGAATTTCATGAACATGATTTGCTCGTTACACAAGATGTTCCAGCTAATGATAAGGCTTTTGATTATAGTGCGTTAGCAAAAATAATAGATCGAATGATTGTAATGATGTACGATGAGCACTATGGAGCCGGGGAACCAGGACCAATTGCTTCAAATAAATGGTTCCAACATACATTGAGAGAACTGAATATTCCGTCTAATAAACTTATAGTTGCTTTCGGTAACTATGGATATGATTGGGAAGTAAATAGTAAAGAAGCTGCAAAGTCTATGACTTTCTCAGAAGTTATGGCAATGGCTCATGATTCAAATATAAAAATTCAATGGGATAAGATGAGTGGAAATCCGTATTTTAGATATAAAACAGGAGAGAAAGAACATACTGCTTGGTTCTTAGACGGTGTTACTCTTTATAATCAAGTGAAAATCGCAATGGACAATCATGCAAAGGGGTTTGCGCTATGGAGATTAGGAGCAGAAGATCCTACAATATGGAAAGTTTTAAAAAATCCTATTGAGGTACAAAAAAATCCTAATGTATTACATAAAATCAGTAGTTTAGATGAAGTGAATTATTCTGGACAAGGTGAAATTTTACAGATTGAGAATGAAAGAAAAAATGGATTGAGAGATTTTAAAGTAGGCAAAGATGAGTATATTACAGATGAAGTATATAGATCCTTACCATCTGCATATGAAGTGCAACGATATGGAAAACCAAATGGGAAACAAGTAGTATTAACATTTGATGATGGACCAGACCCGAAATATACGCCAGAAATATTAGATATATTAAAAGAGAATCAAATAAAAGCTGCTTTTTTTGTACTTGGTGAAAACGCGCAACTAAATACTAGTATTGTAAAAAGAATATACGATGAAGGGCATGAAATTGGCAATCATACTTTCAAGCATCCTAACATAGCAGATACGTCTTTACTACGAACGAAAGTAGAACTTAATACGACGCAACGTTTAATTCAGGAAGTAACTGGACATTCTACGGTTTTATTTAGACCACCATATGAAGCGGATGCTAACCCAGATTCATCAAATGAAATATTGCCTATTTTACGTGCACAAAATATGAACTATACAATGGTAGCGGAAAAAGTTGATCCCGAAGACTGGGCAACACCATCAACAAATGAATTAGTAAAGCGTGCTCTTAATCCCATTTATAAGGGAGAGGGAAATATTATTCTTCTCCATGATGCGGGAGGGAACCGTACACATACAGTAGAGGCGCTCCCAATCATTATTAAAGACCTAAAAAAGCATGGATATAGTTTTGTAACAATTTCAGATTTAATGAATAAAGAACGAGATGAAATTATGCCTCCTGTTTCTTCTGAGGGGAAGCAATATTTACTTTATAATAAAGCTGTCTTTTCAGGGGCAGGATACTTTAAGCATATATTAACAACTATTTTTTATATTGCTATTGGATTAGGGATTTTTCGATTTTTATTCTTAATTTATTTTGCATGGAAGCAGAAAAGAAAAACGTTATCTCGCTATATTAATTCGTCCTATCAACCTTTTGTTAGTGTTGTCATAGCAGCATATAATGAAGAAAAGGTGATAGCCAAGACAATTCACTCAATTTTGGATAGTAATTATAGAGAATTTGAAGTTATTGTTGTGGATGACGGATCGACAGATGGTACGTCAAAAGTAATGAAAGAAACATTTTATAAACACCCTAAAGTTCGTCTCATTCAGAAAGAAAACGGCGGGAAATCATCGGCAATGAACCTAGGGTTTCAACAATCGCGAGGAGAAATCATTGTCACTTTAGATGCGGATACTATTATTGCGCAAGACGCCATTTCTCTAATGGTTAGACACTTTGAAGATCAGAATGTAGCTGCAGTTTCAGGTAATGTCAAAGTGGGGAATAGACGGAATTTGTTAACTACTTGGCAACATGTTGAGTACATTACAGGGTTTAATTTAGAACGTAGAGCTTTTGATGAGTTAAATTGTATTACAGTAGTTCCAGGAGCTATTGGGGCGTGGCGCAAAAAGAATGTAGTTGAATCTGGATATTTAAGCGAAGATACGTTAGCAGAAGATACGGATCTTACTATTACATTTTTACGTCAAGGGCATAGAATTGTATATGAAGAAAAAGCGCATGCTTTTACGGAATCACCTGAAGATGTGAAAAGTCTCATTAAACAGCGGTATCGTTGGTCATATGGTACACTTCAATGTCTTTGGAAACATCGAAAAGCGTTATGTAATCTAAAGCATAAAACATTAGGATTTATTGCACTGCCTAATATGTGGTTATTCCAATATGTGCTGCAATTCATTGCTCCTTTTGCAGATATATTAATGATTATAGGACTATTTAGTAGTAATCCGCTAAAAGTTTTAGGATTTTATCTTGTTTTCTTTTTAATGGATCTTCTCGCTTCTCTATTCGCATTTAAATTAGAGGAAGAGAACCCAAAACCACTAGCATGGTTAATTTTACAACGCTTTATTTATCGTCAATTTATGACTTATGTTGTCATTAAATCTATATTCTCATCAATTCGAGGAGTAGCGGTAGGGTGGAATAAATTAAAGAGACTGGGGAGTGTTAAACATTCCACGGAACATAAGGAGGCATCATAAAAGGGCAGACTATCTGCTCTTTTTTTCATTGGTTTTAGTTAGTTGAATGTAGAGGTGTAGTATAAAAACTGCTGCTTCTATAATGAGATTCCTATTCATCATTAATGGTGAGACATTATGTTAAGCTAATCCTTTAGTTTCGGATTAAAGTTTTTTTATATTTTTTTAAAATGACGGACACAAAAACGCATATACCTTCGAATTATATATATGGATAACATAAATATGTATATAAAAGGGGAGAAATAAGATGAAAGAAAAAAAAGAAATGTTTCAAGAAATCGCTGAGGTGTTAAAGGTATTGGCGCATCCAGTTCGTCTATCTTTAGTAAAAATAATGCTTGCAAAAGGTCCTACTAATGTAACAACAATGTATGGGGATTTACAAATGCCTCAAAGTACAATTAGTCAACATTTATCTAAACTAAAAGCTGCTAAAATGGTTACAGGTACTCGGAAAGGATTAGAAATTTATTATGAGGTAACTGACAATCGCACAAAATCAATATTAGCATGTTTAGTTTAAATGATGATTTCTATTTCAAAATAAAAAGCGCTATTCTTTTCTATGATTTTACAGAGAGAATAGCGTTTTTTATTTTTAAGGAGTATCTTTTTATATGCCTATAGAATGGAGTGAAAGGTTTATGGGTTTAAATGTACCTACTATTACCTTAGGTTCTAATGCGTCTAATAATGAAAAAATTCTCGGTTTAGGGGTGCTTCTTTATAGCTTACGTACAATTGAGATTAGAAAAAGTAGAGCGAGCGTTTAATGAGGCTGAAGTAGTGTTTATATGCGAAACTTTATAGAAATCTCATTTTTCTAATTGTATCTTTTTAGATTGATGGATGTGGGGTCACGTCCATCAATCTAAGAAAACAAGTTAGCTAAAAAATGATGAAAATAAACTTTATAGAAATAAAAAATATGAACGTAGAGGATGAAACAAAGTATATAGTGCTTTTTTAGTCATGTAATCTTTTAATCTGATGATCTTTTCCCCATTCAAACAGATTATCCATTATTTGCATTAAAGATTTTCCGTATTCACTTAGTGTGTACTCAACCTTTGGTGGAACTTCTTGATATACGGTACGATAGATAATCCCATCAGCTTCAAGTTGCCGAAGTTGTTGTGTAAGAACCTTTTGTGTAATGTTTGGGATTTCTCGTTTAATTTCATTTGTTCGCATTTTTCCATCTGACAAAATACATAAAATATGAACTTTCCATTTTCCACCGATTACATCGAGTGTTGTTGCAATTGGGCAATTATCATTTTGATTCATATAACACCTCCACAGGTACTTTAAGGTTCCTATAGCACTTTAAAGTACGTACTTTTCAATTATATGTGACTCATTCATACTAATACGTAAAGGGTTGAATAATTTATAAAGGGGATGAAAAAAGATGAAAACACTTGTAATTGTAGCACATCCTGATATTGAAAAATCAAAAATTAATAAAAGATGGATTGAAGAACTTGAGAAATATTCGGATGAAATTACGGTGCATGAATTGTATAAAGTGGCACCGAATTGGGAGTTTAATATTGAAGAAGAGCAAAAGTTATTAGTAGAACATGACAGATATATATTTCAATTTCCGCTTTACTGGTACAGCTCACCACCATTATTAAAAAAATGGTTCGATGATGTATTAACATATGGATTTGCGTACGGATCTAAAGGAGATAAAGTGAAGGGGAAAGAATTTGGTGTCGCTATTTCTATAGGTGGATTAGAAAAAGACTATGAAAATAGTGGAATTACAATGGATGAGTTGACGAAACCATTCCAAGCTACATGCTTATACACAGGTATGGAATTTATACCTTCCTTTTATTTATATGGTGCAGAATATAAACTAAGTGATGAAGAGATTGATAAAAGTGCACCTGAGTATGTGCAATATGTGATGAACAAGAAGTATTCTAATATATAATGGGAAATATCCATTTACTTGTAAAGTAAATGGATATTTTATATTCTTCTTATATTCACTAAGTGTAATCTTTAGTAAATTAATAGTTAATCTGGTAAAATAAAAAACCTAACATATATAAAGGGGAGTTTTACTTGAGAACGATGCGACAATTATTACAAAAGAGAGCAATGCAATCACCAAATTTGGAAGCGCTTGTAGGGGGGACGAAAAGATATTCGTTTCAGCAATATAATGAACGAGTAAATCAGTTTGCACATTATTTGTTATATAATGGTGTGCAAAGAGGAGATCGTATAGGAATACTATGCAAAAATAATCACCCATTTCCAAGCGTTATGATGGCAAGTTTAAAAATTGGAGCGGTATTTATTCCGCTAAATCATCAGCTGACTGTTTATGAATTAGAAACGATTGTAAAAGAAGCGAAATTAAAAGTGTTAGTTATTGATGAAGAATTTAATGAAGTGTTATTAAAGGTTGATGCTGTTAAAGAAATTCCTTATGTAATTCAAACGACAAAAGAAGACTTTGGTTCATTTGAATTAGAGTTGCAAAAACAGCCAACGACAGAACCGAACGTAGAAGTTCATGAAGAAGACGATGCCATTTACTTGTTTACATCAGGAACGACTGGACAGGCAAAAGCATGTGTAATTGGACATAAAAACTTACATCATTATTTTGCTGAAATTGCGGGACAAAGAGAAATTCCAGCAGGTGAACGCTTTTTATCTGTGCATCCATTGTTTCATATGAGTGGCGTGCTTTCTATTTTAAATTGTATTTATCATGGCGTTACGATGATCTTCTTAGCTGATTCGAATCCTGCTCTTATTTGGGATAAGATTGAAGAAGAGAAAATTACTACGATGCTTGCTTTCCCAGCCGTTTATAGTTACATGCTTGATGAACTAAATAAAAAAGAACGTAACATTTCAACCTTTAAAGTAGCACAAAGCGGTGGTACAAAAGTGCCAGAAACACTCATTCAAAAATATATGGAAAAAGGCATATATATGGTGCAAGGCTATGGTAGTACAGAAGGTTGGGTTGTAACCTCATGGCATCCAATGATGGGAAAAGAAAAGATGTCTTCTGTAGGAAAGACCTTGAAAAATGTAGAGGTGAAAATTGTTCACCCAGAAACAGGACATGAACTAACAACAAATGAAGTTGGAGAGATTCATGTGAAAAGTCCATACATGTTTAAAGGATATTGGAATAATGAAAAGGCGACAAAGAAGGTAGTAAAAGATAACTGGTTTAACATGGGCGATGCTGGCATGATAGATGATGATGGATTCCTGCATATTATGGGAAGATATAAAGACGTTATTATACGCGGTGGTGACAACGTATATCCAGATCAAGTAGAAGATGTTATTCATGAAATACATGGTGTTTTAGAAGTTGCAGTAGTTGGAGTTCCAGATGACTTTTGGGGAGAGGTTCCAAGAGCTTACATTGTGAAGGATGGCGAAACAACATTAACAGAAGAAAGTATTATTCAGTATTGTAAGGAGAAGTTAGCAAGTTACAAAATTCCAGAAGTGGTATTCTTAGAAGAGTTACCGAAAAATGCTTTAGGGAAAGTGTTAAAGAGGGAATTAAGAGAAAATGTACTTGTAAAATAAAAAACTATTAGATAATGAGGAATCCAGTTATGTACAAAGCATAACTGGATTTTTTGTTTATGGTTCTGTTAGTAGATATCATAAAGATTTTAAAAATTTTGTGTTTTTGGTGTAATATTGAAAATAAAGGGATCTAACTAATTTCAGTACAAGGGGGAGAAAAGATGGCTATAAAATTAGAAACTGAGCATTTATGTATAGAACCTTTTACCAATGATGATGTTTTTAGAATTAAAGAATTGGCTAATGACAAGGAATTAGCTAATATTCTTGGGATTCCGCATCCATATAAATTGGAGTTCGCGCAAGATTGGGTTGATATGCAACCAGAACTTATTAGGAAAGGAATTGAATATCCTTTAGGAATTGTCTCTAAAGAATCAAGAGAAATTGTAGGTACAATTACACTAAGAATTGACAAGGGTAACAATAGAGGTGAACTTGGTTATTGGATTGGTAAGAATTATTGGGGAAAGGGTTTTGCAACTGAGGCTGTAAACAGAATGATTCAATTTGGCTTTATCGAATTAGGTCTAAACAAAATTTGGGCATCTGCCATTTCCAGAAATAGATCGTCGATTAAAGTATTAGAGAAGTCGGGTTTACGTAAAGAAGGCACATTGAGACAAAATAGACTTTTATTAAATACATATGAAGATGTTGATGTTTATGGAATATTAAAGACAGAATACAACGTTTTAAATTACAGATAAGTTTGGTAGTGTGATGACAAAAGGAAACCCTTTAGAACAGGGTTTCCTTTTGTATTTTAATAGAAGCATGTTTATCAAAAACATAATGATTTACTAGATT
>NZ_JBNLYE010000147.1:0-10331 GCF_050172095.1 Bacillus sp. GMs2/2 | reverse complement strand
AGAAAATGACTAATGATTTAATTCAACTAATTGATTCATTAATGGTAAATATTCCAGCTGGAGAGGTAGTATTAAGAGATGATCGAATAAAAAAAGAATGGCTAGTGCAAATTCAGCCATTTCTTCTTGCGAAGTATGCTGTAACAATCGAACTATATGATGCTATTACAAATAGTACATTAAATAATTTTGATAAAAATCATAAACCAGTTGTCAATATTTCATGGAACGATGCCATTGCGTTTTGTAATGTACTTTCAAAAAAAGCGGGATTAAAAGAATATTATTCTATTAGTGATGGTGGTCAAATTGTGAAATGTAATTTAGATTCAAATGGCTACCGATTACCATGTGAGGCAGAGTGGCAATATGCATGTAAAGCAAGTACAACCGGATATACATACGGGAAACTTCATGATATAGCGTGGTATAATGAAAATTCAAATGGAGAGATTCATGACGTTGGCCAAAAAGAACCGAATGCATGGGGACTTTATGATATGCTAGGGAACGTTTGGGAATGGTGTTATGATTTGTATGATGAAACAGTGTACGGATCATACCGCATTTTTCGTGGTGGTAGTTGGGCTGAAACAGCGAGAGGGTGCGGCGCTACTTGTCGTCGTCGAAGCCATCCTACATTTCATATAGATGATCTCGGTTTTAGACTCGCTAGGTCAATTTAGTAGGAACATGCTACGAACAACTAAGAAAAGAGTATGGAGAAAATCCGTACTCTTGCCAACATAGAAACGATTTAACGTAAGGAGTGTTTATTATGGCGCGTGTTTTATTTATTAACGCTGGATCAGAAGGACATATAAATCCAACTTTACAAGTTGTAGAAGAATTGATTTCTCGTGGTGAAGAGGTCGTTTATTTTTCAATAGAAGCTTTCAGGGAGCGGATTGAGAAGACAGGTGCTACTGTACGAACGATTGATGATCAAAAATTTATAAAAGCGTTTCTATCTGGAGGCAGAAATTATTTACAGGAAAGAATAAACGGCCTTCTACATACAGCGAATATTGTAATATCTAGCGTTCTAGAACAAATTGAAGGTGAACATTTTGATTACATGATTCATGATTCTATGTTTGGTTGTGGCCATTTAATTGCTCAAATTCTTAAACTTCCAGCCATAAATTCATGCACATCTTTTGCGCAGGATGAAAAATTCTTTGAGCAAATGTTAGGTCATCTGTCAAAAAATATCCCAGTAGAAATTCATGATAAAATACAGAATGATTTTCAAAACTTAACAAAGGGAATTACTGAAAAATATGGTGTTGAAATAAAATCATCGTATGAAGTTTTCTGTAATCCTGCACCCCTTACTATTGTGTATACAATTAAGGAGTTCCAGCCTTTTGGTGATACGTTTGATGAAACATATAAATTTGTAGGACCATCTATCTCTGCACAAATGAAAAACAGAGACGTTGATTTTACTTCAATTGAAGTAAAAAGTCCGATTTATATTTCATTAGGTACTGTTTTTAATGAAGCGATTGACTTTTATAAACTGTGTATGAAGGCCTTTGAGAATAGTGAGCATACAATTGTTATGTCTATTGGTAATAAAACAAAAATAAGTGATCTAGGCGAAATCCCTAAAAACTTCATTGTGAAAAACTATGTGCCTCAAACCGAACTGCTTACTTATACGAAACTATTTATTACACACGGCGGGATGAACAGTACGCATGAAGGACTATATAACGGGGTTCCGCTCGTTGTAATACCGCAAAGTGCAGATCAGCCAGCAATCGCAAAGCAAGTGGAGAGTCTTGGAGCAGGAGTTCAATTACATATGAATGAATTAACCGTGGAGAAATTGCGTGAAAGTGTGGAGTTAATTTTAAATAACCCTTCATATAAAGAGGCTGCTTTGAATTTGAAGGAATCATTCCGAACATCGGGTGGATATAAGGAAGCTGTTGATGAAATTTTTACATTTGTAGGTCAGTAATAAATATAAAGTTATACATGAAAAAAGTGTCTATATTAAATGATATAGACACTTTTCTGTTGTAAGAAGAGAAGAATTGTTTAAATGAAAATACTAAATGTGAATTTTGAGAACTAAGTCTACAATTCCTGCTGCACACTTTTATTTTATCCCGTATTAACCGACCGTAAAACCCCAACTAATTAAAGTTTTACTTTATGATTTCAGGATGTGGTTTTATATGTTAGTAATAATTTCACTGTTTCTGCACAACTTCTGCACATGCTTAGGCGAGTTCTATGTCATGATATATTCATAAAGTGAAATGTTTCACAAGGAAAAAATATATTTTCACTGCGGTGTATGCATAATTAATACATACATCGGTACAAGTTTGTCTCTTGTTATTCTTTTACATCAAAGCCCACATTCCACTACAAAGTATAACAAGAAGGAGACATGAGCATGAATAATCGATTTTTAAAACAACTACAAAATATGAAAATGAACAAAAAAAGTTTAGGAGCTGTAGCATTAACAGCTGGAATTATTAGTACGACACTTATTCCTCAAAATGCTTATGCGCACGGTTTTGTTGAAAAGCCCGGTAGCCGATCCGCTTTATGTAGTCCAACTTATGGTGCGCTAAATGTAAACTGTGGAAGTGTTATGTATGAACCACAAAGTTTAGAAGCTCCAAAAGGGTTCCCACAAGGTGGTCCAGTAGATGGACAAATTGCTTCAGCAGGCGGAAAATTTGGTGGTATTTTAGATCAACAAACAGAAAATCGTTGGTTTAAAAATACAATCACTGGTGGGGAAAATACATTTACTTGGAAGTATACTGCGCCTCACTTAACGAGTAAGTGGCATTACTATATTACTAAAAAAGGATGGAATCCAAATAAAGCGCTAACAAGAGCAGATTTCGAACCAATTGGAACTGTACAACATGATGGTTCTGCAGCTTCAAATAATTTAACTCATAAAATCAATGTACCTACTGATCGTAGTGGATATCATGTGATTTTAGCAGTATGGGATGTAGCTGATACAGCAAATGCATTCTATAATGTAATTGATGTTAATCTTATTAATGATGTGAAACCAGACATAGAAGCGCCAAGTATTCCAAATGGACTTCAGATGCAAAAAGTAACAGCGAATAGTGTAGAACTAACATGGAACGCTTCTACGGATAATGTAGGGGTAAAAGGATATCAAATCTTCCGTAACGGAGAGATGATTGATACAGTACCAGGGACTCATTTTATTGATAAGAAGTTACAACCAAGTACAGAATACTCTTATACTGTAAAAGCAATTGACGCAGCTGGCAATGTATCGAAAGAAAGTACAGCGCTTACAGTAAAAACGACAGTTGAGACTCCTGATACAGAAGCACCAACACAACCAAAAGGATTACATAGTATGGGAACGACAGCGTCAAGTGTGGATTTAATGTGGAGTCCATCTGACGATAATATTGGTGTAGACCATTATGATATTTATAGAGAAACAGAAGGGTCAATGAAAAAGATTGCAACATCCAATACAACTTCTTATTTGGATAAAAATCTGCTCGCTAATACTACTTATAACTATGTAGTGAAAGCTGTTGATGTAGCTGGAAATGAATCCGTACAGAGTGATATATTCACAATTACTACAAAAACTGAAAGCGCTTCACATGAAGCGTGGGATGCAAAAAAAGCATATAAAAAGGGAGATAGAGTTCTACACGAAGGAAAAGTATATGAAGCAGTCCAGAGTTATCAAGGAAATGGTGATCCAAACTGGATTTATGCATTATCATTATGGAAAACAGTGTAAGTTTTACCTAGGTATGAACTAAAAGATGTTGGGCTTTGATGCAAAAGGTAATTTTGAGAATTCACTTTTCTATTAATAAAACAGGGTAGTGTATGAATACATAAGATTCATATACTACCCTTTTTATTATGATAACACTTTCGTCATAAGTATGTGCGGAATGCCATCTTCCATAAATATATCAGAAGAAGTTTGATAGTCTAATTTTTTATAAAATCCTTCAGCTTGTGTTTGACCGTGTAGCTTCACTTTTGTAGCTTGTTCGTTACGAGCAATTTCTTCTAACGTTTGAATGATGACTTTACCTAATCCATATGTACGATAATCTTTTAAAATACAAATACGTTCTAATTTTCCGACACCATCAACAAATCGTATACGCCCTGTGCCTACAGGAAGATCATGATAATAAACTAAAATATGTTTACATTGCTCTCCGATTTCATCGAATGTATCGAATTCATCTGTAAGAGGAACACCTTGTTCTTTTACAAATACTTCTTTTCGAATATGAAAGGCAGTTTCTAAATCAGTAAGTTCTGTTATAAGTTTGGATTGCAAAATGTTCAGTCCTTTCTAGTGTAATCAGTTTGCGTTTTCCTAGTATATCATAATAAAGTACTATTAAGAGAAGAAGAACATACTAAAAAGCCAACTTTAAAAAGTTAGCTTTTATTACAATTTCTTTATCCCATTTTTAGTGCCAATAATTGCTGTACTCGTCATACTTATAAACAACCCTGTTTCAACTACACCAGTAATCATTTTTAATTGGGTGTGTAAATGGGCAGGATTAGAAATATGATTAGGGAATATACAATCGATAATCATGTTATTGTTATCGGTTATATAGGTTTCATTATTTTTTAAACGTAACGTTGTTTGACACCCTAAAGATTGAATTTTATTTTCGGTTTGTTTCCATGAAAAAGGGATGATTTCAACAGGTAATGGAAAATTACCTAAATGTGTTACAAGTTTCGATTCATCAGCAATGATAATTAGTTCTTTAGAGGAAGAGGCAACGATTTTTTCACGAAGTAATGCACCGCCACCGCCTTTTATAAGTTGTAAATTTGAATCAATTTCATCCGCTCCATCAATTGTAAGATCAAGACTTTGTACGTCGTTTAACGAAAGTAGGGGGATATTTAGTTGATGTGCTAATGCTTCAGTTTCCTTTGATGTTGGTACAGCTTGAAATGATAATCCTTCTTTTACACGCTCACCTAATTTTTGTATTGTCCAATATACAGTAGAACCTGTACCAAGCCCAATCTTCATGCCATCATTTACAAAGTTAGCGGCATATTCGCCAGCGAGCTGTTTTAAATTCATCGCTTTACTCCGCCGGACGCGGCCCGGCATCAAGACCTGAATTTTCAACTGTAAGTACCGGACGAACGACTATATCTTTATGTACACGCATTTGACAAGATAATCGTAAATGATCTTCAATTCCTTTTTCCGTCATTGCATGTTTCTCATTCGCACTTGCTTCACAGAAATCACCTGCTAGTATTTCTACTCTACAAGTTGTGCAACGTGCATTCCCGCCACAACGATGAAGAATGTTGACACCGCTATCTTCAATTGCTAATACTAACTTTGTTCCTTCTTTCACATCAAAAGTTCCCGCACCTTCAATTGTTAATTTTGGCAAATTTGTTCCTCCTCACGTAAAATTGTACATAACATATTTATGACCGCGAATTATTGAACATAAACATTATTTTTTTATATCCCCGTAACTTTTTTTAATGTTGAATCGTTTATTAAGTAAGCACTGAAAAGGAGTGGTTATTTTGTGCACAAAAGTAACTCATGTTTCAAAGAACCATATCGATATGAATCATTCAAATATAAACTTTTTAATTGAACAATATGGAGAGTTAAAAAGATACTGTACTTTTTTAACGAAAAACAAATGGGATGGGGAAGATCTCGCCCAAGAAACAGTGTGTAAAGTGCTTCAAAAATATAGAAATAAAGATATTTGTATGACACTCGTCTATAAAATAGCAAGAAATCGTTGGTTAGATCAGATGAAGTCTAAGTCTGTTCATGAAAAAATAAGAGCACAAATCACTTTTGAAGAACCACATGAGAACATTGCAGATTTGCATGAAATGGTAGGGAAAGTATTGTCTTCATTAAATGTACAGCAATCCGCAATTTTATTATTAAAAGATGTTTTTCAATATAGTATCGCTGATATTGCTAAATTGTGTTCTGTATCAGAAGGTGCAGTGAAAGCTTCTTTATTTCGGAGTAGAAATAGGCTGAAAACTGTAAGTGAAGAAGGGATTGAGATAGTCGAATTCACAGAGGATATTGAAGTTGTTGTAACATCTATTCGTGAGGAAAGACCAGAATTATTAACGAAGCTTCTTCCGACAATAGATTTTACTAAATTACCATCTAAACAGCCAGTCTTATTATTTAATGTGAAAAACCCTTCTTCCTACAGTTATATGCTTTACGCAGCATAACAAGTATTGGAGGGATTTAAAATGAATGCAATTCCATATGTAGTAGAACAAACAAAATTAGGAGAACGTTCCTATGATATATATTCAAGGTTATTGAAAGACCGCATTATTATTATCGGCTCAGAAATTAATGATCAAGTAGCGAGTAGTGTCGTAGCGCAATTATTATTTTTAGAAGCAGAAGATGCAGAAAAAGATATATTCTTATACATCAATAGCCCTGGCGGTTCAACGACAGCAGGTTTTGCAATATTAGATACGATGAATTTAATTAAACCAGATGTGCAAACGCTATGCATGGGCTTTGCGGCATCATTCGGTGCATTATTATTATTATCAGGAGCAAAAGGAAAACGGTTTGCTCTCCCTAACAGTGAAATTATGATTCATCAGCCGCTTGGTGGTGCACAAGGGCAAGCAACAGAAATTGAAATAACTGCGAAAAGAATATTAAAGTTAAAGCATGATATTAATAAAATGATTGCAGAAAAAACAGGCCAACCGATTGAAAGAGTAGCACATGATACAGAAAGAGATTATTTTATGACTGCAGAAGAAGCCAAGGCATATGGGATTGTAGATGACGTTGTTACGAAAAAATAAGTTAAAAACAGGCTAGAGGATATGCTAACCCTCTAGCCTATTTTTATTAATCTTTTACCCATTCATCAACTAGCGCTTGATTCTTCTTAATCCATTTTCGCGCCGCTTCTTCGTGATCTTTCGTTTTATTTAACTCGACCATTAACGTACCAAGCTGTTCATCGTTCATCTTCCATTTGTCAAAGTATTTTATGATATCCGGATGGTCTTTTTCGAAACCTTTACGAACAGAGTAATAAATGTCATCTTTTTCACCATATACTTTCTTAGGGTCTTTTAAATATTTTAAGTCAAATTCTGAAAAGCCCCAATGCGGATTCCAAAGCGTAACAGCGATTGGTTTCTTTTTCGTATATGCTTTCTTTAGTTCACTCATCATCGCAGCTTCAGAAGATTGGACAAGTTTTAGTTTTATATCATATTCTTTCATTGCTTTATTCGTTAAATTCATAAGACTACTACCGGGTTCGATACCGACAATTTTATTCTCTAGTTCATCTTTATGAGCATTTAAATCTTCGATACTGTTTATGTTTTTCATGTAAGAAGGGACGACTAAACCTAGTCCAGTACCTTCGTACCATTTTGATTTTAAGACAATATCATCTTTATAACGATCGTTTAGCGGTTTATCTGTAACTGGTAGCCATACTTCTAAATTCGCATCAACATCACCACGAGCGACACCAGTCCAAATTGCGGCTTTTTCTAAATACATAAGTTCAACTTTGTAGCCTTTTTCTTCTAATAAAACTTTCCACATGTTTGCGGTTGCAATATTTTCTTTCCAACTTGTTACACCAAGTTTAATTTTTCCTTTCGAATTTGCATTTGTTGCATTACATGAAGTGAAAATCATAGTAATAAATAATGCAAGGCATATAAACCAAATTTTCTTTCGCATCGAAAACCTCCTAAGTAACGTTTGCCTTATAAAATAAATGTATAAGTAAGCATTCTTATTATGAACGGAAACGAGAATTTTAAAGAAATCTTATGAATGTCATTTTTATGTAATATTTCTTTGTAAAATCGCAACACTATGTGAATAGATGGGTAGAAAAGGAGTAGTGACATGGATAATACAAAGGTGCGTGTTGAAAACGTAACAAAAGTATTCGGGAAACATCCGCAAAGGGCCCTTTCCTTATTAAAAGAAGGAAAAAGTAAATCGGAAATTTTAAAAGAGACAGGAATGAACGTTGGGGTGAAAAAAGCAACGTTTGAAGTTTACTCTGGAGAGATTTTCGTTATTATGGGTTTGTCTGGTAGCGGGAAATCTACGCTAGTTCGTATGTTAAATCAATTGATTAAACCAACTGCAGGTCATATATACATAGATGGTGAAGACATCGCAACGATGGGAAAAGAAGAGTTACGGAGAGTAAGAAGAACGAAAATGAGTATGGTATTTCAGAAATTCGCTCTATTTCCGCATCGTACAGTTATACAAAATGTTGCATATGGTTTAGAAATTCAAGGAGTTCCGGTTGAAGAGCGAGAGAAAAAAGCGTTAGAATCGCTACAGTTAGTAGGACTCGATCATCATAAAGATAATTACCCAAGTCAACTTAGTGGTGGTATGCAGCAGCGCGTTGGAATCGCAAGGGCACTAACGAATAATCCAGATGTATTACTAATGGACGAGTCATTCAGTGCATTAGATCCACTTATTCGAAAAGAAATGCAAGATGAATTGTTAGAGTTACAAGATAAAATGGAAAAAACGATTATATTTATTACGCATGATTTAGATGAAGCGCTTCGAATTGGAGATCGTATCGCATTAATGAAAGATGGAGAAATTGTCCAAATTGGAACACCAGAAGAAATTATGATGAGCCCCGCTAATGAATTTGTAGAAAAGTTTGTTGCGGACGTGAATTTAGGAAAAGTAATTACGGCTGAGTCTATTTTAAAACGACCAGAAACTTTATTAATTGATCGTGGACCTCGTGTAGCCCTTCAAATTATGAGGAATGCAGGTGTCTCAACTGTATATGTTGTAAACAAAAAGTATGAGTTTTTAGGTATATTAACTGCGGATGATGCGAGTAAAGCAGTACAAAAACAGTGGCCGATTGCTGATTTATTACTTAATGATATTCCGCATGTGTATTTGGATACTTTACTGGAAGAGACTTATGCAAAAATGGCGGAGATGAAATATCCGTTACCAGTAATCGATGAGAAGAAAAGGCTAAGAGGAATTATTAAACGTGAAAGTGTCATTCAAGCTCTTGCAGGAAACATTGAGGAAGAGGTGAAAGACGATGAATAGTATACCGCGTATTCCATTAGGGGAATGGGTCGACTCATTTGTTGCAAGTTTATATGAGCACTTTGAAGGCTTATTCCGAGGATTCTCTTATATTATTGGCGGATTTGTTGATTTACTCACTAATTTTTTAACAATAATACCCGCCATATTGATGATTATTATCTTATGTTTCCTCATTTGGTACACAACGAGGAAATTATCTTTAGTCATTTTTACGCTTATTGGATTATTATTTATTTTGAATATTAACTACTGGGCACAAACGATGCAAACATTAGCACTCGTACTTACGTCTGTTATTATTTCAATTATTGTCGGAATTCCAATTGGTATATTAGCATCTCAAAATGAACGTTTCTCAAAATTTTTAAAACCAACATTAGATTTTATGCAAACAATGCCTGCATTCGTATACCTTATTCCAGCGATTACATTTTTCGGAGTAGGTGTAGTACCTGGAATTATTGCATCAGTAATCTTTGCAATGCCACCGACAATTCGTTTTACTGACTTAGGAATTAGACAAGTTCCAGAAGATTTAATTGAAGCAGCGAATGCATTTGGATCCACAGCATCACAAAAACTATTTAAAGTACAATTACCACTTGCAACCGGAACGATTATGGCTGGTGTGAACCAAAGCATTATGCTTTCGTTATCGATGGTTGTAACAGCATCACTTGTAGGAGCTCCAGGACTTGGAGTTGATGTATATCGCTCTGTAACACAAGTTAATATCGGAATGGGATTTGAAGCTGGATTAGCTATCGTAGTAATCGCAATTATATTAGATCGAATTACACAAGGGTTCCATACGAAAAGAAAATAATGAATAAAAAACACACTTTTATAATACAAAGTGTGTTTTTTATTGCATCCAGATCACATACGAACGATAACAGAACCTCCAGCTGGTGCACAAACTTGGTTTTTTTTGTTGTTCCATTGATTTAATTAATTGATTATTTTCCTCGATTAATGAGATTAATTTAGTTAATTGATTTTCAAGACTTGCAATACGCTGCATCATATATTGTGAATCATGATGCAATGTATTCCTTGCGGGATGAGGGGAATAAACATACTGTTGATTTATATTTGGATTCCAATGAGGATACATTTGAATCGTTCCTCCTTCAATAAATTACGAAGCTTTCTTATAGTAAATGCC
>NZ_JBNLYE010000146.1:0-10350 GCF_050172095.1 Bacillus sp. GMs2/2 | reverse complement strand
TTCACATGATCTTTCTAGCAAACTAGTAAGAAGAAGGGTACAATGATAAGAGTTGTGTCTGTAAAATAATAATTAATGGAGTTTTGTTTATAATGAAAAAGTTAAAATATCTTTTTGTTTTTGGGATTATAATTGCTGCTGCGTTTTTTATAGGGAAAGATAAAATCATGCAAAAGGCGCAAGTTCTACGCCTAGAATTTCTATCTGAAATGAAAGAAGCAGCTATGATTGAAGATGTTCCGTTTATTAAACAATTGCCAGAATTACCTCGAGGATGTGAAGTGACAAGTTTAGCTATGTTGCTGCAATATAAAGGTGTACAAGTAGATAAGATGCAACTTGCTAGCGAAATTCATCGTGTTCCATTTGAACAAAATGGTTTGCGTGGAAATCCTTACGAGGGATTTGTGGGAAATATTTATACAAAGGCAGAGCCTGGATATGGTGTGTACAATAAACCAATCTTTGATTTAGCAGAAAAATATGTTCCTGAAAAAGTAATTAATTTAACAGGTAGAGACATGCAAGATATATATAAAGTAATTAGTTCAGGCTCTCCGGTATGGGTCATTATTAATACGACGTTTAAGCCGCTAGCTGAAAGTAGTTTTGAAACATGGAATACGAGTTCAGGCGAAGTGAAAATTACATATTATGAGCATAGTGCAGTAGTAATTGGATATGATCAAAACTTTGTATATGTAAATGATCCTCTTAAAAATAATCCACGTTTGGCTGTTCCGCGAGCAGAATTTGAGAAAGCTTGGGAGCAAATGGGAAAACAAGCAATTACTATTCTATAATAATGAAAAAGTCATCTTTTGGATGGCTTTTTCTTTTTAGTTTATCATCACTGAAAATTCAGAACATTCTTTTAAAAGTTAACAATTCACGTTATAATAACATTTAACTTGGTGAAGAAGGGGAGAAGAGAAATGGATGTTGCAAAGGAACTTGTTTTGTTAAAAAATCAGTTAGTTGAGTGGAGAAGGCATTTTCATAAGTATCCAGAGTTATCTTTTCAAGAAGAAAAAACATCGCAGTTTGTGTTCGATATACTTCGGAAATTTCCATGTTTAGAAGTGTCACGACCGACTAAATATAGTGTGATGGCAAAGTTAGTAGGTAAACATCCGGGCAAAACAGTTGCGATTCGCGCCGATATGGATGCTCTTCCTATTCATGAAGAAAATGAGTTTGATTTTATTTCTACATATAAAGGTGTAATGCATGCATGTGGTCATGATGGACATATAGCGATATTACTTGGGGTTGTATATAAGTTAGTAGAAGAAAGAGAGAAGATTAAAGGGGAGATTCGTTTTCTATTCCAACATGCTGAAGAGAATTTTCCTGGTGGTGCAGAGGAGATGGTTGCTGCAGGTGTAATGGAAGGTGTGGATTATATTATTGGTGCTCACCTTTGGGCGTCGTTAGAGGTTGGGAAAATAGGTGTTATTTATGGTCCTGCAATGGCTGCACCGGATGTTTTTAAAATTAAGATAGAGGGAAAAGGTGGACATGCTGGAATCCCTCATGAAACGGTGGATAGTATTGCAATCGGAACACAAGTCGTTTCGCAACTTCAGCAAATTGTATCTCGCCTCACGAATCCATTAGATTCTCTCGTAATATCTGTTACGCAATTTCATGCGGGGACAACTCATAATGTAATACCAGAGCAAGCCGAGATTGAAGGGACAGTGAGAAGTTTAAGACATGAATTACGAGGTGAAACAGAGAAGAAGATTGAGCGGATTGTGAAGCATATTACGGAATCTTACGGAGCGAAATATACATTTTCATATGAATATGGGTATCGACCAGTTGTAAATGACTATGAAGCTACAGAGCTTATTGAACAAACGGCCTTACAACTTTATGGAAGGGATAGAGTTGTTCGTTTACAGCCGACGATGGCTGGAGAAGATTTTTCAGCGTTTTTACAAAAGGCACCGGGGACATTCTTTTTTATCGGAGCGGGAAATAAAGAGAAAGGTATTATATATCCTCACCATCACCCTCGTTTTACGATTGACGAAGATGCATTACCGATTGGAGTGGAAGTCTTTGTATCAGCCATTATGAAATTTATAAGTAAAGGAGAATGAGATGAAGAAAATACACATTCTAGCGCTTATCCCAGTTCTTTGTTTAGTAGTTGGGCCAATATTTGCGAATTCAGTTACTCCTTACGTATTAGGGATGCCATTTTTATTATTTTGGGTATTATTATCAGTGTTTATTACATCTTTTTGTATGGGGCTTGTGTACGTGTTTGATCCTGCTAATAAGGAGGATGTAAAATGACTGCATTACTTATCATTATTTTATTTTTGTTTCTCGCACTATTTTTAGGGATTCGGGCACAACATGGAAAAGATATGAATTTAGAGCAATGGTCAGTTGGGGGAAGAGGGTTTGGCACTATTTTTGTTTTTCTCCTTATGGCAGGTGAAATTTATACGACGTTTACATTTTTGGGAGGAAGTGGCTGGGCGTATAGTAAAGGAGCACCTACCTTTTATATTTTAGGCTATGGCGCTTTAGCTTATCTTTTATCGTATTTTTTATTGCCACCGATTTGGAAGTATGCGAAAGAGCATAACCTTGTTTCACAGTCGGATTTTTTTGCGAAGAAATATAGAAGTAAAGCGCTTGGGATTATTGTTTCAATTGTTGGTGTTGTTTCCATCATCCCATATCTTGTTTTACAGTTAAAAGGACTGGGAATTATCGTTTCAGAAGCTTCTTACGGAAGGGTGTCACCTGTTGTTGCGGTTTGGATTGGTGCTATTGTTATAACTATATATGTAATGGTTTCAGGTATACATGGTTCGGCTTGGACGGCTGCTTTGAAGGATATTATGATACTGTTTATCGTTATGTTTTTAGGTATATATTTACCGTATCATTATTATGGAGGATTTCAGCCGATGTTTGAGGCTGTAGAGGCAGCGAAACCGGGATTTTTATCTTTACCTGAAGAAGGAATGAGTATTTCTTGGTTTGTTTCTACTATTATATTAACGGCCCTCGGTTTCTATATGTGGCCTCATACATTTGCTTCTGCTTTTTCTGCAAAAAATGAAAAAGTATTTCGTAAAAATGCAGCAATTATGCCATTGTATTCTTTAGTTTTACTTTTCGTATTTTTTGCAGGATTTGCTGCTATATTACAGGTTCCGGGATTAAAAGGAGGGGATGTAGACCTTTCATTGTTCAGACTTGCTCTTCAAACGTTTGACCCTTGGTTTATTGGAATTATTGGTAGTGCGGGAGTATTAACGGCATTGGTTCCGGGTTCGATGCTTGTTATGGCGGCTTCTACATTGTTAGCGAAAAATATTTATCGAACGATAGTTCCAGCTGCTTCAGATAGACAAGTTGCTAAGATGGCAAAATTATTTGTGCCTGTAGTAACGCTCGTGGCAGTTTTATTTACATTTAAAGGAGGAGAAACGATAGGAGCGCTTCTATTAATGGGATACAGTATCGTTACACAACTTTTCCCTGCACTTGTATGTAGTTTGTTTCCACGTCAAATTATTACGAAGCAAGGAGCTATTACAGGAATGGGAGTTGGGCTATTAGTGGTCGCATATATTACCTTATCTGGTTCAACTATAGCCACGATGTTTCCGAGTTTCCCGCAGTATATAAAAGATTTGAATGTAGGTATAGTCGCATTGCTAATTAATATAATTGTGATGTTTGGAGTCAGTGGATTTACAAAAGGTGTATTTATAAAGAAAAACACTATAATAGTGGAAAAGTAATTCGTTTATCCCGCATTAACAAGCAGTAAGACCCCCACCTCAAAATTCAGCGGAAGCAAAGAAGTTAGGTGGGGGCCCTGCTGCCTGTAAAAGCCCGATTGGTGAGGGTTGATTAAAGTTTTACTTTATTAGAGCTATCTTTGAAAAGAGATAGCTCTTTTTTGTATATATTTTCTTCAATTAGCGGAATCTAACTAAAAACTTGTTGAAAAGGAAGTTAGGTGGGGAAATTGTTAGAGCTTGAAGGTAACTTATTTGAAGTTATGAAAGAAATTAGGGATGAGTTAGGTTCACCTAATGATTTAACAATTAGAGAAGTTGCTCTTGCTGGGAGTTTTACACGTTGTGCGGTTGTATTTTTATGTGGGTTAACAGACAAGGATAATGTTTATAAATATGTAGTTCGTACTCTTCAATATGAAGAAGTGCAAAATGAAGCGGCTGTCGTTCAGACGTTATTGGATCGTTTTATTTCTATTGCGGAAGTGGGTAAGAAGACAACATTTCCGGATATTATAAATGCGATTTTAGCGGGAGATACAGTTATATTAATTGATAATATTCAAACCGCTATCATTATTAATAGTAGGGCTTGGGAGAAGCGAAGTTTAGAACCACCAGTGACAGAAGATTTAATACGTGGACCGAGAGTTGGATTAAATGAAGATATTAATGTGAATAAAATGTTAATCCGACGCAGCTTACGCGATCCAAAGTTGAGGTTCCAATCTTATATTATGGGGAAGCGATCGCAGAAAGAAGTAACCCTAGTATATATAGAAGATATTATTAATCCTCACATTGTAAAAGAGTTAGATCGCCGTCTTCAATCAATAGTGACAGATGTCGTTTTGGAAACAGGTACGATTGAACAATTAATTCAGGATAATAATTTATCCCCATTTCCACAGTTTTTGAATACAGAGAGGCCTGATAATATTATAGCCTCATTAGCGAAAGGGAAGGCGGCCATTTTAGTAGACGGATCCCCGTTTGCTCTTATTGCACCACTTGTGTTTGTTGATATTTTTCAATCTGTAGAAGATCATTACGAGCGCTGGGTGATTGGAACGTTATTAAGATTTTTACGTATGGGTTCAGGCATAATTGCGGTTTTGTTACCAGCTATGTATGTAGCACTTGTATCTTATCATCAAGGACTTATTCCTTCTAAACTGGCTTATTCAATTGCAGGTGCGAGGGAAGGTGTTCCGTTCCCAGCATATATTGAAACGTTAATGATGGCCTTGACTATGGAATTAATACGAGAAGCTGGAATCCGATTGCCCAAACCAATGGGACAAACGATAGGGATTGTAGGAGGTCTTGTAATTGGAGAAGCTGCGGTAAATGCAGGAATTGTAAATCCGTTTTTAGTTATTATTATTGCAGTTACTGCGATTGCTACGTTCTCGCTTCCTGTATATAGTATTACGATTACGTTCCGGATTTTACTTTTCGTCTTTGTATTAGCTGCAACTGCTTTTGGGTTGTATGGAATCATTCTAGCTCTGATTGCACTTGCTGTTCATATTACAAATTTAACAAGTGTTGGTATACCGTATACAACTCCAATTGCTCCTGCATTTTATAAAGATTGGAAAGAAGAATTTATTCGCATACCAAAAGCGATGTTGAAAGATAGACCGGAGTACTTACAAACAAAAGATTCTACAATACGTCCAAAGGAGCGAAAATAATTGAAACCATTTGAGTATGGCGATGAAGAGATTGGATCTCGGGAAATTGGGTTTGCGGTATCATCGACCATTATTGGTATAGGGGCATTGTCTATGCCAAGAGATATTGCTAACCAAACTTTATTTTCGGACGGTTGGATTATTTTGCTTTTGGGTGGATTGATCTGTGCAGTTTTAGGTTGGTTTGTGACGAGAGTGGCTATCTTATTTCCGAAACAAAATTTTGTTCAATATACGAGTGCGCATTTGACGAAGCCTGTTGCATACACAATTAGTAGCATTTTAGTATTAACGTTCGCTGCTTTGACAGCATATGAATCGCGAATGATTTCAGTTATTTCTCAAACGTATTTATTTAGTGATACACCAATACAACTACTGTCTTTCTTCTTTTTATTAGTTGTTATTTATGGAATAGCAGGATCAAGAGCAGCCTTATTAAGGTTAAATGTTTTATTCTTACCTATTGTTTTAATTGCGATAGTACTTCTTTCTTTATTAAATATAAATTTAATGGAAATAAATAATTTACTACCAGCTTTTCAAACGAAAGTAAGTCAATATGCTGTTGGAGTTAAAAATTCTATTTTTACGTTTATTGGATTTGAAGTAGCTTTATTTTATGCGGTGTTGCTGAATGATAAGACAGCGAAAAAAGCGCCAATGGCAGTCGCGAAAGCGGTGATGGTAAACGTGCTGTCATACATTTTAATTTATGTAACTTGTATTAGTGTTTTTACGTATATGACAACACGTGGATTGACATATCCAACAATTGAATTAGGGAAAGAAATTGAAATTGGTGGAGGATTTTTAGAAAGGTTTGATGCGATTTTTTTTACGACTTGGATTATTACTATTTATAACACTACAGCAATGTATTATGACGTTGCATCTTTATTGTTTTGTGCTATGTTTCCGAAAGTGAAGAAACAAATTTTTATTTTCATAAGTGCCCCTATTATTTTTATGGTGAATATGATACCTAGTAGTTTGAATGCTTTATCAAGTTATGGGACTTATTTAGCTTGGATAGATATGGGGTTTGTTGTGTTAGCACCTTTGCTCGTTTTAATTGTATATAAAATAAAAAGAAGGAATGGTGGAAATGAAACACCTTCTTAAAATTATAATGGTTATGGCTTTAACTGGATTTATGAGTGGGTGTTCTGAGTTAGAAGAGATAGAAGAAAGAGGATTTGTAGTAGGAGCGGCTTACGATATTGTGAAGGAGAAGAAAGCGAATCCAATTATGAAAGGGACCTATCAGATGGTACTCCCCAGTAAATTGTCTCAACAGGGTGGACAAGGGGGTGGGGATAGCGAAAATTATATTAATGTTAGTGCAAAAGCAGATAGTGTATTTGAACAAATAAGAATAATCGCCAAAAAAATTAGTCGTACATTATTTTTCCCTCATATACAGGTAATTATTTTCTCTGAAGAATTACTTTCACATCCATACATTTTACAAAATACGTTAGATGTATATATTCGCGATCATGAGATGAGAAGAAATATTCGTTTGTTCGTTTCTAATAAAAATGCCGAAGCTATTTTAAAACAAAGTGCCAAGCCTGAAAATTTACCGGCGCAGTATATTGATATGTTAGCTGAACACCCTCCGAAAAATGCCCAAATGATTGAGGCTGCAAGAATTGGTGAGGTGCAGGAAAAGATGATCTCTAACCGAAGTTTTGTATTACCTATTCTGGAACTAACAAAACAAGGAGTACAAATGAACGGTGCAGCATTGTTTCGTGGAAAGGATAATAAGTGTGTAGGCAATTTGAGTGGGGAAGAAACAGTAGGGATGAATTATATAATAGGTAAAAAAATTGGAGGTTTTTTTACCATCCGTAAAAAGAATCAACTTATTACATATGAAATTCATAAGTTACGTCGAAAAATTAAAGTATCCACAACGAATGCTACAAAACCAAAGTTTGATATTCATTTATCTCTGGAAGGCACATTGGCTGAGTTGCATTTTAGTGATCATAAAAAGGTTTTGAATGAAAAGCGTTTAGAGAAGGATATATCGGAAGAAATGGAGAAGCGTATTCAAAAATCAATTAAACTTGTTCAAAAAAAATATAAGGTAGATGTACTAGAGTTAGGGGAAGTGTATAAGCGACATAATTATAAAGAGTGGAAAAAGGTAAGTAAGAATTGGGATCAAGGCGAAAATTACTTTAGTAATGCTGAAATTACTGTTCATGTTCATCCAACAATTGAACATTCAGGTTCAGCTTTACCGAAAAGAGTGAAATAAGGTGATGAAAGTTGTTTACTGGATTAGGAATTAGTTGCACGATATTAATGGCAGTTCTTCCAGGAACTATATATTTTATTCATAAAAAACTCACAACGTATGGAGCACAGCCGTGGAATACTGATGTGCAAAAAAAGAAACCTGAATAATTTCAGGTTTCTTTCGTGCAAAGCATATGTGAAGGGGGATACCTTCTATGTATGCTTTGCTTTATACAAGCCCTAACCAATGTACCAATTGTGTAGAGAGGAATGTAACAACAATGGCGATAACGGTAGGGATTGCAAACGATAAGAATGTCCATTTTGCACTTTTTGTTTCTTTGTATATATTAACAAGTGTTGTTCCGCACGGGAAATGAAGAAGTGAGAACAACATTGTGTTTAACGCTGTTAACCAAGTCCAACCATTTTCTAGGAATAGATTTTTAATTTGATTAAAATCATCTATTTCAGTTAAAGCCCCAGTTGATAAGTAAGACATTAATAAAATTGGGATTACAATTTCATTAGCGGGTAGTCCAAGAATGAATGCAGCTAGAATAAACCCGTCAAGTCCTAACATTTTAGCAAATGGATCTAGGAAGTTTACAAAATACATAAGTAAGCTTGTGTCACCGATAAAAATGTTAGCAAGTAACCAAGTTAATGCAGCCGCAGGGGCAGCAACAACTATAGCTCGTTTTAAAACATAGATTGATTTATCGAGTGTTGCGCGAACAATTGTATTCCAAACTTTTGGCTTGCGGTACGGAGGTAACTCAAGTGTGTAGTGAGTTGGAACCCCTTTTAAGGCTGTTTTTGATAGTACCCAAGAAACGGTTAATGTCATAATAACACCAATTACAACCATTCCAACTACAACACCAGCAGTAACCAATGTTTGCATACTGCCTGTATAACCAGCAGCCATAAATAGTGAAGCCATTAAAATTAACATAGGCCAGCGACCGTTACAAGGAACGAAGTTGTTCGTTAAAATTGCTAGCATACGTTCACGTGGTGATTCAATGATACGTGTTGACATAATGGCTGCTGCATTACAACCAAATCCCATTGCCATTGTTAAAGATTGTTTCCCGTGTGCGCCGGATCGTTTGAATAAGCGGTCCATATTAAACGCGACACGTGGTAAGTATCCGTAGTTTTCTAATAGCGCGAACATAGGGAAAAAGATTGCCATAGGTGGTAACATAACGCTAATAACAGCACCGATACCACGGAACAAACCAAGTATTAAAATGCCATGTAACCATTCAGGTGCATGCGCTGCTTGGAACCAAGATGTTAAATATCCTTCGGCCCATCCGAAGAATTCGGCAATCATATCAGATGGTACGTTAGCGCCTGCAATTGTAAGATAAAAAATAATAGATAAAATACCGAGCATAATTGGGAATCCCCAGATTGGAGATGTGAAAATTTTATCTAGTTTTTCGGAACGATATAATTTATCAGTATTTGTATATTGGACAGATTCTTTACATATGCTTGCAGATGTTCGGTAAATATCTCCGACTATATCATCTCGTATATCTTCTTTTGAAAGTGTTTGTGCATGTTGAATAATATAGTCTAATGGAAGAGCTTTACTGGCTGAGTGAGATTCCATTAATTACGACCTCCCTTACAAGTGGTTCATTATGGTGTTTTTGAAGTGTAGTTAAGAAATTTTTATCTCCATCTAATATACGTAACGCAATCCAACGTGCTGGATACGTATCACCGAACACTTTATAAATTTGTGGTTCTAATTTCTGAATCATATTTTCGATTTTTTCGCTGTAAGTAATTTTAATTGGTGTTGGAATTAGTTTTTTATTTGCTACTCTTGCAATAACATTTAGCAAATGACCAATACCTACTCGGTTACGTGCTGAAATTTTAACGACAGGTACACCAAGTGATTTTGCTAATTTCTTTTCATCGATAACAATCCCTTTTTTCTCGGCTTCATCAATTAAGTTAATGCAAATGACTACATTATTTGTCATCTCCATCACCTGGAGTGCTAAATTTAAATTTCTTTCCATAGCAGTTGCGTCTATAACAACTACAGTTACTTCTGGTTTTTCAAATATAATATAATCCCTTGCTACTTCTTCGTCTGCGGAATTTGAGTATAGTGAGTAAGTTCCCGGTAAATCTATTAATGTATAATTACTTCCGTTATGTTCATATTCTCCTTCAGCTTTTAAAACAGTTTTTCCCGTCCAGTTTCCAGTATGTTGTTTTAAGCCTGTTAAAGTATTAAATAATGTACTTTTCCCTGTATTCGGGTTACCAGCTAAAGCGATACGATGTTTGCTCATCTGAAATCATCTCCTATTAATACCCCGAAAATAAGGGAGCTTTCTTCTTTACGCAGTGCAATAGTTGTGTTGCTCACTTGATAAGCGACCGGATCTCCAAGTGGACTGCGTTGCAATACTTTAATCGTCGCCCCCGGGATAAATCCCAAATCTAATAAGCGTCGTTTCATAGTTCCTTCTAATTGTATCTTCTCAATTTGTACAAACTCTCCTATTTTAAATTCGGAAAGTGGTTTTATATTAGCCGATACCATAAAAGTTACCTCATCTCTATATTTTTAGTTT
>NZ_JBNLYE010000145.1:0-10355 GCF_050172095.1 Bacillus sp. GMs2/2 | reverse complement strand
CCTTCGTGCAGTATACAATGAATACGGATTACAAAGAAAATATAAAAATACTTTTTTAGACGGACAACTATAGCAAAATACAGCATATAATCCATACTATCTATGTTTACAAATAAGTGATCATTACTTTAGTAGGAGGAAGATAAATATGGCGGGTACTACGCTTGTTTTAAAAGAAGAAAATTTGGTTGTTCTAGAAAATGTTGAAAAATCAGTATATGAAGAGTTACAGCATAAAGCGGGAGAAGAAAACTGCACATGTGCTGTGAACGAATCAGTTGTTCACCTTGGCAAGGTATCCTCTGTACTCTGGAATGAAGATGAAATAGATTGGGAATACGGATATTAAAAAGTCGCTTATAGCGGCTTTTTTTCTCTTTTCTCTCTCTTTCTAAATAACATATACAAAGCGTAATCATAGAAAATATGATAAAATGAACTTAATTTTCAAACGGAAGAAAGGGAGATACAATGGAACAATTCATTAACCCTAGAGTGAAGGATATCCAAATTTCTGGAATCCGTCAATTCTCTAACATGATTCAAAACTATGGTAATTTGATTTCTTTAACAATTGGACAACCCGATTTCCCTACACCTTCTCTCGTGAAAGAAGCGGCAAAACGGGCTATTACAGAAAACTATACAAGCTATACACATAACGCTGGTTTACTAGAATTACGTAAGGCAGCTTGTAACTTCGTAAAAGATAACTACGATTTACATTACTCACCTGAAAACGAAACCATCGTTACAATCGGTGCTAGCGAAGCAATTGATGTTGCATTCCGAACGATTTTAGAGCCAGGAACAGAAGTAATTTTACCTGCTCCTATTTATCCAGGCTACGAACCTATTATTCGATTATGCGGTGCAACGCCTATTTTTGTAGATGTTCGTGAAACTGGATTTCGTTTAACAGCTGAAGCGCTTAAAAATGCTATTACAGAAAAAACAAGATGTATCGTACTACCGTATCCTTCTAACCCAACCGGTGTAACTTTATCAACAGAAGAGCTAAAAGATATTGTAGATGTTTTAAAAGATAAAAATATTTTCGTCCTTTCAGATGAAATTTATAGCGAGCTTGTATATGAACAAAAGCATACATCTATCGCTCATTTCCCAGAAATACGTGAAAAAACAATTGTCATTAACGGTTTATCTAAATCACATTCTATGACTGGCTGGCGTGTTGGACTTTTATTTGCACCAAGTTATTTAGCAGGACACATATTAAAAGTTCATCAATACAATGTAACGTGTGCTACTTCAATCGCTCAATACGCTGCAATTGAAGCATTAACAGCAGCTAAAGACGCACCAAAAATGATGCGCCACCAATATAAAAAACGCCGTGATTACGTATATAATAGACTCACTCAAATGGGATTAACAGTTGAAAAGCCAACAGGTGCATTTTACTTATTCCCATATGTTGGTCATTTGACATCTTCATCATTTGATTTTGCACTTGATCTTGTCAAAGAAGCGGGACTAGCTGTAGTTCCTGGAACAGCATTCTCTGAATACGGTGAAGGCTACCTTCGCTTGTCCTATGCGTATAGTATCGAAACTTTAAAAGAAGGCTGCGACCGATTAGAAGCCTTTCTAATGAAAAAAGCTAAGAGTTAAACTCTTAGCTTTTTTATGCATAATGATCACAAGTTTGACGTTTTAGTAATTTATGAGGAATAATGATACACTTTGCAGTGGATTCTGCATTCTCTACTTTATCAACTAAAGCTTTTGCTGCCTCATATCCTAGCTGATAAATATTCACATCAACTGTCGAAAGTGGAGGGCTCGCAATTTCTGATAATAAAGCATTATTAAAGCTTACAATAGAAACATCTTTCGGTACAACGAATCCTTTTTTAGAAAGAGCACTTAACACACCAAGTCCAATTAAGTCATCCGTTGCCATAATTGCCGTTGGCGGTTGCTGCAGTCCCATTAATTCCTCAACAGCTTGTTGACCACTTTCCCTCGAAAAATCAAAATGTAAAATATATTCTTTTGGTAATACAATGTCTGCTAATTTCAAGGCATCACTCATACCAGCTAAACGATCTCTCGTTACAAGTAAATCTGATCCACCACCAATGAACGCGATTTGCTTATGCCCTAATGAAATTAAATATTCTGCCACTTCTCTTGCAGCTGTATAATTGTCATTATCTACATATGTAATTTCATCTTTTCGATCATATGGTTTTCCTATTAAAACAAACGGGAAATTTTGTTCATGTAAATATTGAATAATCCGATCATTCTCCCTTGAATATAAAAGAATAATGCCACCAATTTGGCGTCCCTGTACCATCTTTACGACACCATTAAAAATTTCTTCTTCCGTTTCACCTGTCGACATGTAAAGCGCATAACCTTCTACGTGTGCAAATGAACTAATCCCTCTTATAACTTCTGGGAAAAATGGATTTTGAAAAGCTTTACTTGCAGAACTTGGCATAACAAGACCAAGTGTTTTCGTCGTTTGGTTCGCAAGATTTCTCGCATTTAAATTGGGATGATACCCTAATTCACTCATCACTTTCCTAACACGGCGCTTTGTCTTTTCACTTATACTTGGATTATCAGCAATTACACGAGAAACTGTTGATGGTGCAACATTCGCTTGCTTCGCCACATCTTTAATTGTAACTGTCATAAAAATCCCCCTCCTCTCATTTCTCTGCCATTTTTCATATATTTTATCTCGCACTCATTGCAAGTCATAAACTTTCATTTCTTATATCTTGCAAAACTAATCCTATTCTCCCTCTTCATGTATTGTAAGGGATATAGCTATTTTTTCCTATACTATAATATACTATTTATTTCACTTCTTTTCACATGTGATGTCAAATCTCTTTTCATCTCCCTATAAACTTATTTATAGGGAGATGAAAAGAAAAATGGGACGTAATGTCCCATTTTTCATCCTTTTGTACCTCCAGCTGTTAAACCAGAAATAAAGTATTTTTGTAGTGATAGGAATAAAATTGAAATTGGGATCGCAATTAACACAGAACCCGCTGCAAACGTTGTAAATTCATTACCGAATTTCTTCGCAACCATTTCATATAATCCAACTGCTAAAGTATAATTTTCTGGTGTTCGCAAAATAATACTCGCTAAAATGAAATCTGTAAATGGACCAATGAAAGTAAATAACGCTACAACCGCTACGATTGGCTTTGCAAGTGGCATAATGATTTGCCAAAAAATACGAAAATGTCCTGCTCCATCCATTCGAGCTGATTCATCCAGTTCTTTCGGAATCGTATCAAAATACCCTTTCATAAGCCATGTATTCATCGGAATAGCCCCGCCTACATAAATTAAAATTAATGCAAGGTGTGTATCAATTAATCCTGTTAATTGAGCTAATACGTATAAAGCAATTAACGCTGCAAAGTTTGGAATCATTTGCAGAATTAAAAATGTTAATAAACCATTTTTTCTTCCAACAAAACGATATCTCGAAAATGCATAAGCGGTAAAACTAATTGCTAACACTGAGAAAATCATCGTTAAAACACTTACTTTTAATGTATTTTTATACCATAGTAAGTAATTACTATTCTCTAGATCTAATAACTTACGATAATGATCTAACGTTGCATTTTGTGGAATAATACTTGATCCAGATAAACTATCACCTGGATTAAACGATGAGCCAATAATCCATAATAACGGATAGAAAATGATGGCACACATTACGAAAATAACTAAATAACTTAATGAGAGACGTAACATCTTCTGTCTTTTAATATTCATTTACATCATATCCTCTTCTTGGAATGATTTTGTTCTCTTAAATTGCCATAACGCAACTGTAATAACAATTAACGATAATATCATTGTAAGAGCTGCTGCTTTTCCGTACTGCGCTGAAGTCATCGTTAACTTATAAATCCATGAAATTAAAATATCCGTTCCACCTGCGTCTTGTCCAGCTACAGCAGGACCTCCACCATTAAATAGATAGATGATACTAAAGTTATTAAAGTTAAACGTATATTGCGTAATTAATATTGGTGCTGTTGCATATAACACAAGTGGCAATGTAATTTTACGAAACTGTTGCCAAGCTGTCGCTCCATCTACTGTAGCCGCTTCATATAATTCTCCCGGAATCGATTGCAGTATACCTGTTGTCATCGCAAAGATAAACGGGAACCCAAGCCACGTTTGAATCATAATTAAAGCAATCTTCGCCCAAAATGGATCTGTCATCCAAGCAATCTTTTCAATTCCGAATAAAGCTAATACTTGATTGTTAATCGCTCCGAATGTTTCATTAAACATACCAGAGAAAACAAGAATAGATACGAATGCTGGAACCGCCCACGGTAAAATGAAGATTGTTCGAATAATCGCCTTTCCTTTAATACCAGGCTGATTTACGATAATCGCTAAGAAAATACCAAGTGCAACTTGTAATGTTGTTGCAACGAATGTCCAAATGACAGTCCAAGAGAATACACTTACAAATGTCTCTCTCCACATCGGTAAAGTGAAAATATCAATAAAGTTTTTAAAGCCCACCCAATCTACTAATTTAGCTGGAGGAGAATGATATAAATCATAGTTTGTAAATCCAATTAAAATTACGAAGATGATTGGAAATACGACAACAAAGATAAGTAGTAGAAAACCTGGTGAAACCATTAAATAAGGAAAACCTTGATCTAACAAATTACGATATTGCTCTTTTACAGAATTTAACGCTGTTCCGCTATCACGTTTCTTTCCATTTTGGTATGCATCATATAAGTTAAATGCATATATGCCTAGCCCAAAAGCGATAACGATAAGGGCCAAGATTCCTTCTACTAATAGAAAGACAGAATGGTCACGTGGAACTTCTGTACCAAGCGTTACAATACCCCATAATCCCATATTTAATAAATCAGCAAAGGCTACAATAAAAGAACCTGTTAATACTAGAAAAATAAGACCTTTTACAAATTGTTTATTATACATTTGGCCCACGCCTGGAATGATTGATAACATGGTTGCCATTTTCCTATGCTTTGAACGGTTTAACCCATTTGCTGGTTCCATAGATGTTTGCATGTTCCTTCCCCCTTTTTTCTTCCTACATGGAAGGGAGAGAATTCGTGCCTCTCATATTAGAGGCACGAATTTCACCTTATTTTTTCTTGTTATGATTTGCCTCAATATTACCTTTAATTTGTTTCACTGCACTATCAAGCGCCGCTTTTGGTGCCTCTTTATCTGTAACAACTAATTGAAGCGCATCTCCAGCTGGTTTCCAAACTTCTTGCATTTCTGGAATGTTTGGCATTGGAATTCCATTTTCAGATTGCGTTGCAACTGCTTTTGCAGCTTCGTTATCTTTAATAATTGGATCTTCCATTACTGATTTTACTGGAGGAATTTCTTTTGTTTTCTCAAATCGAATTTTTGCGTTTTCTTCATTTGTTACCCACTCAGTGAATTTTGTAGCTAAATCATTTTGTTTAGAGAAACTTGTTACATGCCATCCTTTAACCCCAACAAACGTTTTCATTGGTTGACCATTTGGTAATTTCGGCATTGGAGCAACGCCATAATCAATCCCGTTCTTTTCCATTGCTTGGAACGCCCATGGGCCATTCATGATAGAAGCTGCTTTTCCTTCATTGAATAGTCCATCAGCAGCAGGCCCACCTGATTCACCGATAATACCTTTTGGGAATAATTTTTCCTTGTACCATTTTTGAAGATATTCAGCACCTTGTACTGCTCCACTATTATTTAATCCAACATCACTTGCATTTGGCTTTCCATCTTTTTCACCAAATACATAACCGCCCATACCTGCCATGAATGCATTAGCAAAGTAGAAGTTATCTCCTAATGCTAAAAATCCGTACTTGCCATCTTTCGTAAATTCTTTTGAGAAGTTAAACAGCTCGTCCATCGTTTCTGGCGCTTTTGGCATTAGTTTTTTATTGTAAATAAAGACTGGTGTCTCAATTGCTTTTGGTAAACCATATAATTTTCCGTTATATGTCTGTGCTTCTATTGATGAATTAGTAAATTTACTCTTTACAGCATCATCTGCTTTCACTTCAGAAAGTAAACCTTCTGTTACTGCATTTCCGATTTGATCGTGTGGCAATGTTACAACATCTGGTCCAGTCCCCGCTGGCCCATCAAGGCGTAACTTCTTCACTTGATCTGTCATTTGCATTTCAACAACTTTTACTTTTACTTTATATTTTTCCTCAAAGCTTTTCACTGCTGGTTCTAAACCAACACCTTTTTTATCATCTTCCCAAACAAGAAGATCATAGTCTTTTTTCGCTTTACTTTCCTCTTTTTTCCCTGAATCTTTCGGTCCACATGCAGATAACATACCAATAGATAATGCTGAAACCGTTAATAATGATAATGCTTTCTTCATCCCAAAAACCTCCCTAAATTGTCTATGTACCTCAGTAACTGAAAACGTTTGCATTTGATAGTTTAATTGAAGCGCAAACAATATCTCAATCTATGAAAACGTTTGCGCTATTTGTCTATCATTATACATTCTTTTATTCATTTTGCAAATATTAATTTAAAAATTATGTCATTATACTCTTTATACATTGACTTTATATAAAATGAATACTACTCTTATAAGCAATATTAAAGCTACGAGAAAGGCAATCGTTTGCAATACAGGCTTTATTATTACACTTAAGGGAATACTATGTATAGAGATATTGAAGGGGGATTTTCTATATGTTTAAAGAAGCCATTTATCATAGGCCGAAAGATAATTATGCATACGCTTATGATGAACAAACAATTCACATCCGAGTACGTACTAAGAGAGATGATATTCAAAGCGCCGATCTTATTTACGGTGATCCTTACGAATGGAAAGACGGGAAATGGATATCAGCAAGTACACCCATGAAAAAAACGGGTTCTACTGCATTATTTGATTATTGGTCCATTGCAATCGAACCAAAATTTAAGCGCTTACGTTATGGGTTTGAATTAAAATCTGAAACAGACACTCTTATTTATGCAGAGCGAGGATTCTTTTCTAGCATTCCAAATGATGATGTTGGTAACTTTTTCTGTTTTCCATTTATTCATGCAGATGATGTATTCAAAGCACCATCTTGGATTAAAGACACCATTTGGTATCAGATTTTCCCTGAGCGATTCGCTAATGGCGATAGTACGCTGAATCCAGAAAACACCCTTCCTTGGGGAAGTGCGAATCCAACTCCAACTAATTTTTTCGGCGGAGATTTTTCTGGTGTTATTCAAAACCTTGATTACCTTGTTAAGCTTGGCATTTCCGGAATATATTTCACACCTATTTTCAAAGCTCATTCAAACCATAAATATGACACAATTGACTATATGGAAATTGACCCACAATTTGGGACGAAAGAAACTTTTAAAGAGCTCGTTGAAGAATGTCATAAGCACGGTATAAAAGTAATGCTCGATGCTGTGTTTAATCATAGTGGATACTTTTTCGAGAAATTTCAAGACGTACTAGAGAATGGTGAGAAGTCCGCATATAAAGAGTGGTTCCACATTCATGAATTTCCGATTATAACCGAACCACTTCCAAATTATGATACTTTCGCCTTTACACCGTATATGCCTAAATTAAATACAGCTCATCCAGATGTAAAAGAATACTTACTTGAAGTAGGACGTTATTGGGTACGAGAATTCAATATAGATGGCTGGCGCCTTGATGTCGCCAATGAAGTCGATCACAACTTTTGGAGAGAATTCCGAACTGAAATAAAGACACTAAATCCTGAAGTATATATTTTGGGAGAAATTTGGCACGATGCCCTTCCGTGGCTACAAGGCGATCAATTTGATGCTGTCATGAGCTATCCTGTTACAAATGCTCTACTTTCTTACTTTGCTAACGATTCCATTAAAGCAAGTGAATTCATGAAGCAAATTACAGAATCTCTACATTCCTACTCTATGAATGTAAATGAAGCAGCATTTCATTTATTAGACAGCCATGATACTCCAAGAATTTTAACAACATGCAACGGAGATAAAAATAAGTTGAAATTGCTCTATGTATTCCATCTTTCTTTCATCGGCTCTCCTTGTATTTATTACGGGGATGAAATTGGTATGGATGGCGGCATGGACCCTGATTGCCGTAAATGTATGATTTGGGATACTAAAGAACAAGATCATGCATTATTTACCCATATACAAACATTGATTTTATTACGTAAACAACATAAAGCATTTGGAGGACATGGTACTTTTCAATTCATCGAAGCAAATGATGAACATAATTATATTTCTTATACGAAAACATATGAGGATGAAACTATCTTTTTCGTTTTAAACCCTACTAATAGTGAAGTTACAGTTTCACTCCCTCTTCATGTTACTGGTAAGAAAATAATTAACATTTATACAAACGAAGAATTTTCAGCGGAAGCAAGTGTATTACAAGTTACACTTCCTCCATATGGATTCTCCATATTAAAATGGTAATCCAAAAAAGCCTTATGCCAAGTTCGAAATGGCATAAGGCTTTTTCTTATTTCAATTTGAACACTATCGCTTCATACGGACGTAATGGAATGTTATCTATTGATCCGATTTCTACATCGTAATTGTGTATAAATAACTCTGATTCACTATAACTAATATCCTTAGGCATTTCAAATACACTTTCATCCGCAGTAAAGTTTGCAATGACAAGTAGTTTTTCATCTCCATATGTTCTTACATAAGCAAAAATAGAAGGGTCATTATCTAATATTAAATCATATGATCCATACACAACTATTTCATTATTTTTGCGTAGTTCAATTAATTTCTTATAGTAATAAAAAATTGAACCTTCATCTTGGATTGCTTGTTTCACATTAATCTCTTTATAGTTAGGATTTACAGTAATCCAAGGTTCACCTTTTGTAAATCCAGCGTGATTCTGATCATTCCACTGCATCGGAGTTCTAGCATTATCACGACCCTTTATATAAATAGATTCCATTACTTTTTCTATATCTTCACCATGGTCTATCACTTTTTCTTTATACATATTTAACGTTTCAATATCTCGATATTCATCAATTGATTGGAATCGAACGTTCGTCATTCCAATTTCCTCTCCTTGATAAATATATGGCGTTCCTTTCATCATATGAAGAACTGTCGCTAACATTTTTGCTGATTCAATGCGATACATTCCATCATTACCAAAACGAGATACAACGCGAGGCTGATCATGATTATTCCAATAAAGGCTATTCCATCCGGTATGCTCTAATGCTTTTTGCCACTTTGTTAAATTCTCTTTTAAAGTAAGAAGTGAGCATGGTTTTACATCCCACTTTCCACCTTCTCCTGAATCTAAATCCATATGTTCAAATTGGAATACCATTTGCAACTCTTTTCGTTCTTCTCCAGTATACAATTTCGCTTCTTCTGTCGTTACACCAGGCATTTCACCAACCGTCATAATATCATAATGCGATAATACTTCCTCATTCATTTCATGTAAATATTTATGAATGTTTGGACCGTTCATAAAATGCTTATGACCTGAAACATACCCCTCTTCTTCTGTTTCAACAGCTGGTAATCCCTCTTCTTTAGAAATAAAATTAATAACATCCATACGGAAGCCATCAATTCCTTTTTCTAACCAAAACTTCATCATTTCATAAACATCTTGTCTTACCTTTTCATTATCCCAATTTAAATCTGGCTGTTTTTTAGAAAACAGATGTAAATAATATTCATCCGTCATTTCATCATACTGCCATGCAGATCCACTAAAAGCAGCTCCCCAGTTGTTCGGTTCTTTCCCTTCTTTTCCAGGGCGCCATATATAGTAATCTCTATATTTATTATCTTTTGATTTACGTGATTCAATAAACCAATTATGTTCATCCGAAGTATGATTAACAACTAAGTCCATCATAAGTTTCATATTACGTTCATGCATTTCATATAATAGCTCATCCCAATCTTCCATTGTTCCGAACTCGTTCATAATTTTACAATAATCGCTTATATCATAACCATTATCATCATTTGGAGATTCATAGACTGGTGATAACCAAATCACATCAATCCCTAACTCTTTTAAGTAATCTAGCTTTGAAATAATCCCTTGAAGATCTCCTATACCATCACCATTACTATCCATAAAGCTACGAGGATAAATTTGATATACTACACTTTCTTTCCACCATTGTTTTTCCATTATGCTACCCCATTTCATTCATCATTCATTTTTCTCTTTTTTAAGGCGCAAACGTTTTCATTAATGAATGATAACAGATTCTATCTCAATTTAAAATAGCGCTTACAATTTTTATTATTCTTTTTCT
>NZ_JBNLYE010000144.1:0-10388 GCF_050172095.1 Bacillus sp. GMs2/2 | reverse complement strand
AGTAATTAATCCAATATAAATGATTATCTACATTGACAAACTTAAGAGAATTCTATTATATTTAGTCATATAATACATTAAATCAATGACGGAACAAGTACGTTACAGTCCATTTATAGAGAGAAGCTTCCATATGGCTGAAAGAAGCTTTAAATGAAGGGTAACAGAAAGCTAATCCTGAGAGCAGCTAATCACTGCCGTCTTGCCACGTTACGGCACCATGAGGTGATGAATTGATTGTTATTGTAATCAATTCATAATTAGGGTGGTATCGCGAGTTAACTCTCGTCCCTTTTATAGGGACGGGAGTTTTTTATATTTAAGGAGGAAAATACAATGAAACAACTAACAGGCGCACAAATTCGTCAAATGTTTTTAGACTTTTTCCAAGAAAAAGGACATGCAGTAGAACCTAGTGCATCACTAGTTCCGCATGAAGATCCATCTCTTCTATGGATTAATAGTGGTGTAGCTACATTAAAAAAATATTTTGATGGACGTGTAATCCCACAAAATCCACGTATTACAAATGCTCAAAAATCAATTCGTACAAACGATATTGAAAACGTAGGGAAAACAGCTCGTCACCATACATTCTTTGAAATGTTAGGAAATTTCTCAATTGGTGATTACTTCAAAGAAGAAGCAATTACATGGGCTTGGGAATTCTTAACGAGCGACAAATGGATCGGATTCGATAAAGAATTACTATCAGTTACAATCCATCCAGAAGATGAAGAAGCATTCACAATTTGGAATGAGAAAATGGGCGTTCCAAAAGAGCGTATTATTCGCTTAGAAGAAAACTTCTGGGATATCGGTGAAGGACCAAGTGGACCGAATACAGAGATTTTCTATGACCGTGGAGAAGCTTACGGTAATGACTTTAGTGACCCAGAATTATATCCAGGCGGAGAAAACGAGCGTTACTTAGAAGTATGGAACCTTGTATTCTCTCAATTTAACCATAATCCAGACGGTTCATATACACCACTTCCTAAGAAAAACATCGATACAGGGATGGGTCTAGAGCGTATGACATCTATCGTTCAAGATGTGCCTACAAACTTCGATACAGACCTATTCATGCCGATGATTGGTGCAACAGAAACAATTTCTGGTGAAAAATATCGTAATGGCGATTTAGAAAAAGATATGGCATTCAAAGTAATTGCTGACCATATCCGTACAGTAACATTCGCTGTTGGTGACGGTGCTCTTCCATCTAACGAAGGCCGTGGTTATGTATTACGTCGTTTATTACGCCGCGCTGTTCGTTATTCGAAGAAATTAAACATCAATCGTCCATTTATGTTTGAATTAGTACCGGTTGTTGGAGAAGTAATGAAAGACTTCTATCCAGAAGTACTTGAAAAGAAAGATTTCATTGCGAAAGTTGTGAAGAACGAAGAAGAGCGTTTCCATGAAACACTTCATGATGGTGAAGCGATTTTAGCTGAAGTAATTGCAAAAGCAAAAGAAGAAAAAACAACTGTTATTTCTGGAGTAGATGCGTTCCGTCTATATGACACATACGGTTTCCCAATTGAATTAACAGAAGAATATGCAGAAGAAGCTGGCATGACAGTTGATCATGAAGGCTTTGAAAATGAAATGGAAAAACAACGTGAGCGTGCACGTGCTGCTCGTCAAGACGTTGATTCTATGCAAGTTCAAGGTGGTGTCCTTGGAGAAATTAAAGTAGCGAGCGAATTCGTTGGTTACGGTACAGTTGCAACAGAAAGTAACGTTGTTGCACTTGTGAAAAATGGCGAATACACAGACAGCTTACAAGCTGGTGAAGAAGGACAGTTAATTCTTGATGTAACACCATTCTATGCTGAGAGCGGTGGACAAATTGCAGACCGTGGTTACCTTCTTGCTGATGGCGTGAAAGTTCTTGTAAAAGACGTACAAAAAGCACCAAACGGCCAAAACTTGCATAAAGTTGTTGTTGAAGAAGGAACATTAACGAAAGATGCGGCTGTAAAAGCTATTATCGATACGAAAAATCGTAGTAGCGTTGTAAAAAATCACACAGCAACTCATTTACTACATCAAGCATTAAAAGACGTACTTGGAACACACGTTAACCAAGCAGGTTCTCTTGTAACTTCTGAACGTCTACGCTTTGACTTCTCTCACTTCGGTCAAGTACAAGCTGACGAATTAGAAAAAATTGAGCGTATGGTAAACGAGAAAATTTGGGAAAGTATTGATGTTGAGATTTCTCAAAAAGCAATCGAAGAAGCGAAAGAAATGGGTGCAATGGCATTATTCGGTGAAAAATACGGTGATGTTGTACGCGTTGTACAAGTTGGCGATTACAGCTTAGAGCTTTGCGGCGGTTGTCACGTTGATAACACAGCTTCTATCGGTATTTTCAAAATCGTTGCTGAGTCTGGTATCGGTGCAGGAACTCGTCGTATTGAAGCAGTAACTGGTAAGTCTGCATACGAATTAATGAACGATCAAGTAGGTTTATTAAAAGAAGCAGCAGGAAAAATGAAAACAAATCCGAAAGATATTTTAACAAGAGTTGATGGTCTATTTGCTGAAGTGAAACAACTGCAAAAAGAAAATGAATCTCTTGCTGCGAAATTAAGCAATATCGAAGCTGGAAACTTAACTGATTCTGTAATGACAGTTGATGGTGTGAATGTATTAGCAGCGAAAGTAAATGTTGCAGATATGAATAACTTACGTACGATGATGGATGATCTGAAAAATAAATTAGAGTCAGCAGTTGTTGTATTAGCGTCTGTTAATGACGATAAAGTAAACATCCTAGCAGGTGTAACGAAAGACTTAATTAGCCAAGGTTACCATGCTGGTAAACTTGTGAAAGAAGTAGCTTCTCGTTGCGGCGGTGGCGGTGGCGGCCGTCCTGATATGGCACAAGCAGGCGGTAAAAACCCAGCTCAAGTCGAAGAAGCTTTAGCATTTGTACAAGAGTACGTTAAATCTGTTTCAAAATAAAGAGATAGTAGTGTACAATGGTAGGGAGAGGAGAAGTTCTTCTCCCTATACTTACTATATAAGTGAGGTGCTTGAAATGGACGGTTTTGATAAAACAATGAAGTTTAGCATTCAAGATGAAAAACAGAGTGTCCATGTAAATGATGTACTTTTAACTGTGTATGATGCACTTCAAGAAAAAGGCTATAATCCGATTAACCAAATCGTCGGTTATTTATTAAGTGGAGACCCAGCATACATACCTCGCCATAAAGATGCACGTAGCATCATTCGCAAGCTTGAACGTGATGAGTTAATTGAAGAGCTTGTGAAGTCTTACTTGAAACATCATCGTGAGGAGTAGTTTATGCGGATATTAGGTTTAGATGTAGGTACAAAAACAGTCGGAGTTGCAATTAGCGACGAAATGGGCTGGACAGCACAAGGATTAGAAACAATTAAGATTAACGAAGAACGAGGTCACTTTGGTTTTGATCGTATTTCTGAGTTAGTAAAGCAGTACAATGTGGACAAGATAGTAGTAGGTTTACCTAAAAATATGAATGGTACAATTGGCCCGCGTGGTGAAGCGTGCCAACAATTTGCAGAAAACCTACGAGAGCTGTTACAATTAGACGTTGTAATGTGGGACGAGCGTTTGTCAACAATGGCAGCGGAACGTCTGCTCATTTCAGCCGATGTAAGCCGTAAGAAGCGAAAGCAAGTAATTGATAAGATGGCTGCAGTCGTAATCTTACAAGGATTTTTAGATAGTAAATAAGAGGTGACCAAAATGGAAGAAAATCAAATTACAATTGTAGACGAAAAAGGTAACGAACATTTATGTGAAATTATTTTCACTTTTGACGCTGAAAAATTTGGAAAAAAATCATACGTAGTCTTCTCTCCAATCGGTGAAGTAGACGAAGATGGAGACCAAATTTATGATGCAATGGCTTATGAGCAAAATGAAGAAGAGGGCGGAACTTTACTTCCAATCGAATCTGAAGAAGAGTGGGAAATGGTACAAGAAATGTTCAACACTCTAGCTGATGAGCAAGAAGCTGAATAATAAGTACTGAAAAGATGGACGACATACAGTCCATCTTTTTTTGTATTTATATGTAAAATGAAAGATTTTTTGTCGAAACTGTGTAAGTCTTTGTAGTATAATGAGACGGATTGTAGAAAAATAAAGTGTCAATTAAAAAAGATAAGTGAATTTTTAGCGTTTTTACATCGTGCTGTATAGAAAGGTGTACATACGGTCTACAATTAAGTAAGGAGGAAATGTTTTGATAGAGAATCAAGTGAAAAAGAAGCGTAGACGCATCTTTTTATTTTCGATTATTGCACTGCTTTTAGTTTGTGGTTCAGTCTATGCGTATATTTCATCCGCATTAGGACCAGTTGATAGCGGGAATAAAAAAGAGATTGAAGTAGAAATTCCGAAAGGATCATCTACAAGTAAAATTGGAGAAATTTTAGAAGAAAAAGGCGCTGTAAAAAACGGTACAGTTTTTAGTTTTTATACAAAGGCTAAATCGAAAAGTTTACAAGCAGGTACATATTTATTAAATCCTTCAATGAATGCTGAAGGTGTGATCGAACAAATGTCATCTGGCAATGTGCATCGTCCGGCTCTTTATAAAGTGACGATTAAAGAAGGGGCGCAAGTAACTGAAATTGCAGAAACGATTGCGACAGAACTAAAGTGGAATAAAGATGATGTTACGCGTCAATTAAACGATAAAGCATTTATTCAAAAAATGCAGCAAAAGTATCCGAAGTTATTAACGGATAAAATCTTTGATAGCAATATTAAATACCCATTAGAAGGTTATTTATATCCTGCAACGTATTCGTTTTATAAGAAAGATACGACGTTAGAAGAAATTGTAATTCCAATGCTTGAGAAAACAAATGCAATCATTGTTCAAAATGAGGCGAAAATGAAAGCGAAGAATTGGGATGTTCATCAGCTTTTAACATTATCTTCACTTATTGAAGAAGAGGCAACTGGTTTTACAGATCGTCAAAAGATCTCTAGTGTCTTTTATAATCGTTTAGCAAAAGGTATGCCGCTTCAAACGGATCCAACGGTATTATATGCACTTGGAAAGCATAAACAACGTGTATTATACGAAGATTTAAAGGTCAACTCACCGTACAATACGTATGTTGTAAAAGGATTACCGGTAGGGCCGATCGCAAACTCTGGTAAACATTCAGTAGAAGCTGCGTTAGAACCTGCGCAAACAGATTATTATTATTTCTTAGCTGCACCAAGTGGTGAAGTGTACTATGCGAAAACATTAGAAGAGCATAATGCATTAAAGCAAAAATACATTACGAAAAAATAGTGAAATGGGGAGGGATAGCGAAAAAAGTCGCACATCCCTCTTTTTTGTGGTAAAATATATCGGGTTAAAAACTGGCAGAAGAATCGTTTTTAATATCAAAACGGGACGTACAAGCTAAGGATAAAGCTGGCTTGTATTTTTATTGCATTCTATGTGTGAAAAGACGTCATAGAGGCACTTCTCCATGTAAATAAGGAGGACCATTTATGGAGGATGCAGTTAACGAGTACCTATTATCATTTATTGATCCGAAAGATAAATTAATTCTTGAAATGGAAGAATATGCAACAGAAAATCATGTGCCGATTATGGATCGACTTGGAATGGAATTTATGCTGCAATTTTTACGTTTAATTGGACCGAAAAGCATTTTAGAACTTGGAACAGCAATCGGTTATTCTAGTATTCGTATGATGCAAGCTATTCCAAATTCACGTATTGTGACAGTTGAGCGCAATCGTGAGCGATATGAAAAAGCACTTGAATATATAGAACGTTCCCCAGTAACAGATCGTATTTCAGTTATTTACGGTGATGCGTTAGAGACAGGTGAACAAGTAAAAGAACACGGGACATTTGACGTTATTTTTATTGATGCAGCAAAAGGACAGTATCGTCGCTTTTTTGACTTATATGAACCGTTATTAAATCCTGGTGGCGTAATTATTTCAGATAATGTTATGTACCACGGTCTTGTAACGACAAAAGAGAAAATTGAAAACAGACGTACACGTGGTTTAATCCGTCGTATTAAGACGTACAATGAGTGGCTTATGAACCATGAAGGATATGATACAACGATTTTCCCAATTGGTGATGGAGTAGCTGTTAGTAAAAAGAGAGGGTGACCAAGGTATGAAGAAACCTGAATTGTTAGTAACGCCAAGAGCGGTGGCGGATATCGAACAACTTGCGAAAGCAGGAGCAGATGCGGTAATGATCGGTGAGCAAAAGTTTGGTTTACGTTTAGCAGGGGAGTTTTCACGTGAAGATGTAAAACAAGCTGTGAAGATTGCACATGAAAATGGTGTGAAAGTATACGTAGCCATGAACGCTATGTTCCACAACGATAAAGTAGAAGAATTAACAGATTACGTTTCATTTTTAAACGAAGTAAATGTAGATGCAATTGTTTTCGGAGATCCAGCGGTATTAATGGCTGTTCGTGAAGTAGCACCAAATATGCAGTTGCACTGGAATACAGAAACGACAGCAACAAACTGGTTCACTTGTAATTACTGGGGACAAAGAGGATCAAAGCGTGCTGTATTAGCTCGTGAGCTTAGCTTAGATGAAATTGTTGATTTAAAAGAAAATGCTGAAGTGGAACTGGAAGTACAAATTCACGGTATGACTTGTATGTTCCAATCAAAGCGTTCATTAGTAGGAAACTACTTTGAGTATCAAGGACGTAATCTTGACATTGAAAAGAAAAAATATGAAGAGAATATGTTCTTATATGACCCAGAGCGTAACAATAAATATCCAATTTATGAAGATGAAAATGGTACTCACATTATGAGTCCGAACGACATTTGTTTCATCGATGAATTAGAGGAACTAATCGATGCTGAAGTTGATAGCTTAAAAATCGACGGTGTACTAAAAAGCTCTGAATACATTATTGAAGTAACGAAGAAATATCGTCAAGCGATTGATTTATGCATAGAAGATCGTGATGCATATTATGACGTGAAAGATGATCTATATAAAGAAATAGAAGAAATGCAACCAGTAAATCGTCCGTTAGATACAGGATTCTTCTTTAAAGAAACGGTTTACTAAACGAGGAGGGTGTAGGAAATGACTGTACAAGAAATTTCACGAGTGATCGATGGCAAACGTGTTATTGTGAAGAAACCTGAACTGTTAATCCCTGCGGGTAACTTAGAAAAATTAAAAGTAGCTATCCATTACGGGGCAGATGCTGTATATTTAGGTGGACAAGAATTTGGTCTTCGTTCGAATGCAGGTAACTTTACGCTAGAAGAAATGGCAGAAGGCGTTGAGTTTGCAAAGAAGTATGGAGCAAAAATATACGTAACAACAAATATCTTTGCACATAATGAAAATATGGACGGGCTAGAGGAATATTTAAAAGGGATTGAAAAAGCTGGCGTAACGGGAATTATCGTTGCTGATCCGCTTATCATTGAGACTTGTAAACGCGTAGCGCCTTCTGTTGAGGTGCATTTAAGCACACAGCAATCACTATCCAACTGGAAAGCAGCACAGTATTGGAAAGAAGAAGGTTTACATCGTCTTGTATTAGCTCGTGAAGCAAGCTATGAAGAAATGAAAGAAATTAAAGAAAAAGTGGATATTGAAATTGAAGCGTTCGTCCATGGTGCAATGTGTATCGCATATTCAGGAAGATGTACATTAAGTAACCATATGACAGCGCGTGATTCTAATCGTGGTGGTTGTTGCCAATCTTGCCGCTGGGATTATGATTTAGTTCAAACAGTATCACAACATAAAGATGCAAAAGAGCTTCCTCTATTCCAAGAAGGAGATGCTCACTTTGCGATGAGTCCAAAAGATTTAAATTTAATTTTATCAATTCCAAAAATGATTGAAATCGGAATCGATAGCTTAAAGGTAGAAGGACGTATGAAATCAATCCATTACGTAGCGACTGTAGCAACTGTATATCGTAAAGTAATTGATGCGTATTGTGCGGATCCAGATAACTTTGAGTTTAAACAAGAATGGTTAGATGAGCTTGATAAATGTGCAAATCGTGATACAGCTCCTGCATTCTTTGAAGGGGTTCCAGGACATCAAGAGCAAATGTTTGGAAATCATAGTAAGAAAACAACGTATGATTTTGCTGGTTTAGTGTTAGATTATAATGAAGAAACGGGCATCGTAACGATTGAGCAACGTAATCATTTCAAACCAGGACATGAAGTGGAGTTCTTTGGACCAGAAATAGAAAACTTTACGCAAACGGTGGAGAAAATTTGGGATGAGGATGGAAACGAATTAGATGCAGCGAGACATCCGTTGCAAATCGTGAAATTCAAAGTGGATCAACGAGTGTATGTGAATAATATGATGCGCAAAAGCATACTTCAATAAGAAAGAGTGATAGTCGAATGGGGACGAATAAGCCTGTTGTAATTGGAATTGCTGGTGGTTCGGGATCAGGTAAAACGAGTGTAACGAAAGCGATTTTTGACCATTTTAAAGGTCATTCTATTTTAATCTTAGAGCAAGATTATTATTACAAAGATCAAAGCCATTTACCAATGGAAGAGCGTTTAAAAACAAATTATGATCATCCGCTTGCGTTTGATAATGATCTGTTAATTGAACATTTGCAGCAGTTGCTTGCATATGAGCAAATTGATAAGCCTGTATATGACTATACATTGCATACGCGTTCAGAAGAAATTATTCCGGTTGAGCCGAAAGATGTAATTATTTTAGAAGGAATTCTTATTTTAGAAGACCCACGTCTTTGCGAGTTAATGGACATTAAATTATTCGTTGATACGGATGCTGACCTTCGTATTCTGCGCCGCATGCAACGTGATATTAAAGAGCGCGGTCGTACGATGGATTCTGTTATCGATCAGTACGTAAATGTTGTACGTCCAATGCACAATCAATTTATTGAGCCTTCTAAGAAATTTGCGGATATTATTATCCCTGAAGGTGGACAAAACCACGTTGCAATTGATATTATGGTGACAAAAATTGCAACAATTCTTGAACAAAAAGTAAATTTGTAATAGCATAGTAAAAGATATACGGTAGGAAGGGATTTTTTCCCTTCTTATCGAATACAATGAAACATGCAACCTCATCTATATATAGGTGAGGGCATATTTATATCAACTTTCCATACATATCTTCTTTATATAAAGAAGAATTGGAAATACGGGGTTGTATGTGACAACTCCGCTAGTGCAAGGGTACTAGAAACCTCCGCTAACAATGGAAGCGGAGGAGTTTTCATATGGAACTCCTCTTTTTTTTCGGGGGATTGGTATATAAAAGGAGTGGAAAATATGTCAACAGAAAAAACATACCCTATGACGCAAGAGGGTAAGCAAAAATTAGAGAACGAACTTGAGCAATTAAAAACAGTAAGACGTAAAGAAGTAGTAGAACGTATTAAAATCGCACGTAGCTTCGGGGATCTTTCTGAGAACTCTGAGTACGATGCAGCGAAAGATGAGCAAGCGTTCGTAGAAGGACGTATTACACAATTAGAAAATATGATTCGTAACGCAGTTATCATTAAAGATACTGGCGAAGTATCTACTGTTGTTACATTAGGTAAAACAGTAACATTTAAAGAATTACCAAACGGAGATGAAGAAGCGTATACAATCGTAGGTAGCGCGGAAGCTGATCCATTCGAAGGAAGAATTTCTAACGATTCTCCAATCGCAAAAAGCTTATTAGGTAAGCAAATTGGTGAGAAAGTAACAATCCAAACACCAGGCGGAGAAATGCAAGTAGAGATTGTCTCTGTAAAATAAAAAAAAGATTCTCCTATCGGGAGAATCTTTTTTTTATCCCGCTATTTGCCAGACAGTAAGACCACCATCTCAAAATTCAGCGGAAGCAAAGAAGTTAGGTGGGCGTCGGACTGCTCGTAAACGCCCGCTTGGTGAGGGCTAATTAAAGTTTCTTTTTATCTGTAGAATAGAAAAATTTGTGTAAACCTTAGAGTGATTCGACAAAAAATGTCAAAAAAACATTTTAAGCTTTGATATCATAATTAGAGACCATAGTTTTTAAAAGGGAAAAGGGGCTAATTATGAAACATAAAATCTTTACAGGATTGGTTTGTAGTATCTCTATATTAGGACTTGCTGCATGCGGAACGAATGAAGAAACTACATCATCAAAGGGAGAAAAAGTAAAGCAAGAAGAAAAAAAGGATATTAAAGCAACTGAGAGTTCAAAAGCCTTAGAAAATCCACAAGATAAAAAGGAATTTAATGATTTTGATGTAGCGTATCAATTAGCAATTGTCATGAAAATATTTCAAGATGTAACGATTAAGTATGATTACGCAATTGGGAATCCAGATTATTTATTGCGAGA